>CALRJJ020000136.1:0-9693 GCA_943367505.1 Flavobacterium psychrophilum
ACGCTTGTATGGCTGCTGGTGGTGAAATCATCATCAATGGTGCTAATGCTCACCATATCTATGCCGTAATCAGCAAGATTCATGAGATGGGTGCTGAGTGCTCAATTTATGCACCAGATACCATCAAAATCAAAGTTGAAGGTCGCTTGAAAGCAATCGACGTCACCACTGTTCCTTATCCTGGCTTCCCCACTGACTTGCAAGCACCGCTCATGTCGGTTCTAGCTGTGGCTGAAGGTACTTCAATCATGACTGAAACCATGTACGAAAACCGCTTCATGCAAGTGGGCGAGTTGCGCAGAATGGGCGCAGATATTCAGCTCAAAGCCAACTCAGCCATCGTCAAGGGTGTGCCTAAGTTGATGGGTGCTGAAGTTAAATCAAGCGACTTGCGTGCTGCAGCTGCTCTAATCATCGCCGGTCTCGGTGCTGATGGCGTAACTGAAGTAACTGGTTTGAGTCACCTTGATCGTGGTTACGACAAACTGGAAGAAAGACTGCGTGACCTCGGCGCTGATGTCTGGAGAAGATAACCAGATTTAGTTAGTTCTAGGTTTCCTGCAATGATAGTAATGAAATTTGGCGGCACTTCAGTGGGCTCGAAAGAGCGTTTTGAACAGGTGTTCGCCCTGATTTCAAAAACCAAAGAAAATGACGGACCGCCACTGGTGGTAGTTTCAGCAATGTCAGGCGTTACTAACGCCTTGATTGAAGCTGCTAACCTGGCGGTTCGTCGTGACCTTGATGGTGCTCTTGCTCAAATAGAGATGATCAGGCAAAAGCACATTGATGCTGTCAAAGGCCTTCTTAGTGCCGAGAAAGCTCAAGCATTGCTGGCCGACTTGAACATTCACTTGCAAGAGCTAGAGTCGGTTTTGCGCGGTATCAACTATTTAGGTGAGCTCTCCAAACGTTCACTTGATGTGGTTTCATCCATTGGTGAGTTGCTCTCCAGTCGTGTTTTGGCAGAGTATGCCTCTAGTCGCGGGCTGAAAGTGCAATGGGTAGACGCCCGGCAAGTTCTCATTACTGATGATACTTTCGGTAAAGCTAACCCACTCTGGGCTGAAGTTGAAATTCGAGCCAAGAAAATTATTGGTGCGGCCGTTAAAGATGGCTTTACTGTCATTAGTCAGGGCTTTATTGGCTCCACTATTGATGGCGTTACCACCACTCTTGGTCGGGGCGGTTCCGATTATTCAGCTTCGATTCTTGGTGTAGCAGCTGATGCTTCGCGGATTGAAATTTGGACTGACGTCGACGGCATGATGACTTGCGATCCGCGCATTGTGCCAGCCGCCAAAGTGATTGCCCAGGTAACCTTCCAAGAAGCCGCTGAACTTGCTTATTTTGGTGCTAAAGTTTTGCACCCACTAACCATCAAGCCCGCAGTTGAGAAGAGTATTCCCGTTAAAGTCTTGAACACCATGCGGCCTGATAGCCCCGGGACATTGATTCAAGCCGATGTGGCTGACAGCGATATTGATCCTAAAAATATTCCGCTCTCTCAGCGCATTTGCGCCATTGCCTCCAAGAAAAATATTACGGCGCTTTTCATTAGCTCGCCGCGCATGCTCATGGCTCACGGTTTTCTCGCCAAAGTATTCAGCGTGTTTGATCGCCACAAGACCTCGATTGACTTAATTGCCACTTCTGAAGTTTCGCTTTCAATCACTATTGATTCAACTGAGAATCTCGATGCCATTAAAGAAGATCTGGCCGAATGGGGCGAACTCAAAGTCTTGAATAATACTGCCATCGTCACAGTTGTTGGTCGGCAGTTCCGCGGTAGCAGTGGTATTGCCGGTGAAGTCTTTAGTGCCATGAAAGACATCAATATTCTTGTTATTTCTGGTGGTGCTTCTGATATTAACTTGAGTTTCTTGGTTCTAAACGAAGATGCTGACAATGCCGTCAAGCAGCTACACAAGCATTTCTTCGGTGCTTAAAAAGAGAAAGATATGAATAAGAATAGAATTGACCTGCGTAGTGACACGGTAACGCTGCCGCCGCAAGAGATGCGCGATGCTATGTCAAAAGCAGAGCTTGGTGACGATGTTTACGGTGAAGATCCGACCGTCAATTTGTTGCAAGAGCGCTGTGCGCAACTGACCGGCAAAGATGCTGCTTTGTTTGTGCCCACAGGCACTATGGGCAACCTCAGCAGTGTGCTGGCCCACTGTCAGCGCGGTGACGAAGTAATTCTCGGTTCGCGTTCGCACATTGCTATTTGGGAGCAAGGTGGTGCTTCTGCTTTTGGTGGCGTCAGTCTGCGCACCGTTGCCAACGAAGCCGATGGTACTTTGCCTTTAGAGCAAATCAGTTTATGTATTAATGACGACAATGTGCACCGCACCACTACTAAACTGATTGCTTTAGAAAATACCTACAATGGCCAGCCTCTCACACCGGCTTATATGCGTATGGTGAAAGAGATTGCTTTGCAAAATGGTTTAGCAGTGCACCTTGATGGTGCTAGGTTGTTCAATGCTAGTCGAGCTTTGCTGGCCAGCATTGATGAATTTACAGCCCACGTCGATTCTGTACAATTCTGCTTCTCTAAAGGTTTGTCAGCTCCTGCTGGTTCAATTATTTGTGGTAACCATGAATTTATTGCCAAGGCTCGGCGCATTCGCAAGGCCCTTGGCGGTGGTATGCGCCAGGCTGGTGTTCTGGCTGCAGCTTGTATCTGGGCACTCGATAATATGGTGGAAAGGCTCGATATCGATCATGCTCTGGCCATGCAACTAGCCCAGGGCCTCTCTGAAATAGAAGGCATTCGCGTTGCTCCAGCCAAACATCGCACCAATATGGTGTTCTTTGAAAGTGACCGAGCCGATTTGTCGGTTCAGGAACTGGCTCGTCGCTTGCGTGATATTGGCGTACTTGTAGCTGTTGAAGGCCAACTTGGTATTAGAGCCGTAACTCACTTTGGCCTCACCACTGAAGATATTGAAGAAGTGGTGCTGCGCGTAGAACAGCTTATGGGCGTTCCCGCCAGTCTTTAGCTTGTCGAAAATTGGACCCATGAAACAACGCATTGGGCTACTCTTGTGCAGCCGCTTCCATAGATTCACTAGACTCTGTTGCTTCATTAGTATCTAGTGCTTCGCTGGCTTCTTGCTCATTTTGCTCTTCTTCGATTTTTGAGAGAATGGCTAGAGCTTCCTTGTACATGGTCTCAGCTTCTTCCTCGCGTTGCATCTTGCGCAGAAGTTTGGCGTAGTCAGAAAGTGTTTGGGCCACGTCGGGATGTTCGGCAGTTAGATTGGCCCGTCTCATTTCTAGGGCACGCTTAATCAATGGTTCGCTCTCGACTAGCTTGTCTTGGCGCATATAAATAGTGGCAAGTAGTGAAAGTGCTTCAGCTACTTTTAGTGGTTCTACTTCTTTGGCTACATCTAAAATTGACACAGCGCGCCGCATAAACGGTTCAGCCTGGTTGTATTTTTCTTGGGCCACTAGTACCCCGGCGAGATTGTTAAAATCAGCTACTAGAGCCGTGTCGCTAGTGCCAACCTGGTTCAGGCGATGCACTAGAATGCGCTCGTAAATAACTTGCGCTTGGGTGTAATTGCCCCGGGTAAAGTAACTAGCTGCCAAACGTTCGAATACTTTGTGCAATGCATCTGGGGGATCATTAGTCGGATCGAAGTTCGCTAGAATATCGCGATCACCTTGTTTGTGGCCTTGCATAAGTGTAGCCAGGCGGCTAGCCCGAGCATCTTCAGGCTGAATTGTTTGCGAATGCTTTTTCGCTTTGGCATTAGCTTTGTTGGCATCGCCATCTGACTGGCTACCGTCTTCGCCTTCAGATTCACCGTCTTCGCTGTCGTCGTCTGCCGATAAGCCAATATCAGAGACCGATTGATCCGCTGGCAGTTCAGGAATATTTTCTGGCTCTTCTATATCTGGCTGGCTTTCTGGCGAGATAACTATGGCTTGCGCATTGACATTTACTGCAGCTACTTCTGCTGTCTTTGTGGCGCCATCATCAGTTGTGATGTCGGCCCCTTGAGCATTTGTGTTTGTAGCGCTAGTAGCATTTTCGCCAGCTGCTACTTTTTCGCCAGCGGGAGCGGCTAAAGTTGGTTGAACTTCTACAACTGGAGTCGGTTCGCCTTTGAGGCGCAGCCCGCGATCTTTGTTCCAGCCTAGTTCTTTCAGGGCGTCATCAAACTTGATTGGCCCTTCGCTATTTTGATGCAATGAGTAGTCGAGGGTGACAACGGCGTCATCTTGGCTCAGTAGACCACGAGAGAAGAGCTGGTAGCAGCGCAATGTGGCTTGCAATGTTGGTACGTCCATATGACCAGTAAGTACCAAGATTTTGCCAATCACAGTGGCGCTTTGCGCCGAGATATCAAAGGCCGCTTCAAGGTCGTCTTCACTGACCACACGGGCTAACATCAGTAATTTTTCGTAGGTTACTTCACCATCTTTCGCTACTTTCTCTTCGCGAATTTCGGCTAGGGCTTCTTCTAAGGCAATACCGCTGCCATGAATGCGAGCCAGGCATTCGCTAGCTTTGGCGGCCTCGAAGTTTTCTTGATCGACCATTTTTTGCAGGGAGAGCGCTGCATCCAGCAGAGTCTGCGAGACAAGATTTTGGCTGATTAAAACTTTACCGATGGTTTGATGATTAACAAGGCCCCACTCAAGAGCATTCATCACGTCAGTTTCAGTGAGAACGCCAGCCATTACCATTAACTCGCCAATACGCAAACCTTTTTTGCGGGGTCCTTCAGGAGCTGGCGCTGGTTTCGCTTCTTCGCTTCCAGGCGTAATCGGCGCCATGCCAGCAGCTGTGCGAATGGCTGTCAGAGCTTCTTGTCTGGTCATCATTTCGTCGCGTACACGTACTTGTAAGTCTAGTGCTAGGGTAAGCAGCTCATTGCTGATGGTTTCGTGCAAAACGAGCATGCGGCCAAGGGGCAAGCCTGTGCTGTAGCTTTGCTCTACTGCTTTGGCTAAGACTTCGTAGCTGACAAGACCAGATTCAACTAGCAGCTCGCCGAGCTTGCTGGTTTGTGTTTGTTTCGGTGAGACATACTCGGCGAGAATGTCTTTGAACGATGCGCCAAGCTTATAGGCAATTTTTAGACAACGCAGCGCTTCTGCCGGTTCAACTGATTTGTCTCGCAGATTTGACTGTGCTTCTAAGACCGATTGCAGGTCTCGCGGCGATATCACGCCATTCATAACCAATGCTTGACCAATCTGAATACGCTTCGCTTTAGCACTGCGAGCAGCTTCAGAAAGCTGCAGCTGGGTTAGGATTCCGGCCTGAACTAGTAAATCGCCTATTCGCGAACTGTTTCTTGACTGTTTTAGCATTTATGGCACAGAGTAAGGGTCTAATGGACAAATTGAAATTAGCATCCAAGAAAGCATCGAACTCTCTAAATCTACATAAGCATAGCACTAGAACTGCCTCGAAACGGCCACGGTGCCTTGTAAAGGCCGGTCGCCAGGGGGTGGCATATCTATGTATGGACCAGGTGTGGGCGAAGGGTATAGGCCCGGCATATGGAGGCAGTGCTTGGCTGGGTGCATAAAACAATGTCATCTTGGGAACAGATATTGGTACACGGGCACTTTTGCGCTAAATGCCAGGTGGTTGTTTTGAAGAGAAAGGTCCTTATTTGTCGGTTGTTTTTTCTAGCAGGGGCGGCTTTGGCTATTGGCACTACTGATGGTGTCAATGCTTCTGGCGGGAACCGCGTACGACTTTTTCTCGTTCCGCCTGCTCTGCCAGAAGTAGCTTCTCAGTCTCCTTCGACTTCTGTGCTGCAGAAGGCAACAGCTAAGAAGAATGAAAAAATCGAAGCAGCTATTTCTTTCTACAAAGCTGGTTTGATTGCTAAGGCAGTGCCTCTTTTTCAGCAGGTATTGTTGGCTCAGCCCACTAATGCTCCGGTCCACTATTACTACGCTAATTGCCTCGCTCAACAAGGCCAAAATTCGGCGGCTCGCTTTGAGTATCAGTCGAGCTTGCACTATTCGCATAACGTTGATCTTAGTAACTATTGCAAGCAGGCCTTGCAGAATCTAGACGCCCTTTCTAGTAGCAAGGCCAGCAGCGAAGCTGTTACCGGGGATAGCAGCAAGACTAATGCTGCAGCAAATGTTCAGACAAAAGGAGCTCATTTCGATCAGCAGTTAGAGCGATTGAGGGAGGAGGTTAACCGCGAGTATCATCACAAATTAGATGAGAAGAAAGCTGAATTGAATCGCAAAATCAGTAAAATCAAACAAGAGGCCGATGAGGAGATTAATGCTACGCCCAAGTATTTCCCTGCTCATATAAGAACACAGAACATCAACTATGACACTACTATCGCCTCAATACAGGCCAAGGCTGAGACCAAGATCAAAATACTTACATCAGATTATCAGGATGAATTTAGGTTGATTGATGAGACCTATGGCCGGCGACTTGACGCCCTTGCTAATTCTCACCAAAATTTGAAGGGGCAGATGGGGGCAACGGTCGGATCCTCACAGGTCACTCCTGCTGGCACTAGCTTTTATGTGCGCAATTATGTAAATTTTGGCGGTGTGGCGGAAAACAGTAAGACTGGTTCTGGTGGCAGTTCCGCTGCGACATTTTCACCAGGGCTGCGGGCTGTGCCTGGGCGGCTCAAGCCTTTTGTTGCCCGTTAAAGGCCGCAGTTGGCTTTGCCTGTCTTCACGCAGTCTTTCCCTTCGCCAGGCAAATTAGAATTGGTAGTTGTTGAGGCAAATCTTTTGAGCAGTGGTCAGCGAAAATGAAGCATATAATCGCTTTTGCTTGTTGCTTGGTATCTTTGCTGCTGCTGTCTCCTTTTGCCGCAGCAGCCCCCATTCCTAGTCGCAGTCAGTTAGATTTTCAAATCCAGATTAATTCACATACACCTGTTGTAGTGGTAGAAGGAAGTGACAGCGCGCGATTGCGCGATGAATTGTATGCCGTTAACCCCTTTGACACTAGTGAATCTTACTACAGGTACTATTTTAAATTGACTGATGATTTTGTCAGACTGCGTGCTATCCTCGACAATGAAGTGGCAGCGCGGAAGTCAGCTTCTGCTGCTGGCTCTAATCGCCAAGGTGCTGGTATTGCCCTGGAGCGACAGCTATCATCTCTATCAGATAAGATCGAGAGCGAGCGCATGGCCGCTATGCTCAGTAAAGTTGAGTTGACCAAAAGGCAAGTAGTTTTTTCGGCGAAACAGTTGAAAGATGATCTCGCTGCTGTGCCTGTTTATGTCAGCTCTGGCCATGGCTCGGGGGCCTCCTCTAGTAGCGGTGTACGAATTCTCAAAAGCGCTTTTGCAAGCAAGCTTGAGATGCTAGTTGATCAACTTAAGAAAGATTGTCTCGCCCTAGATGCTCTTTACCAGCAGCGTCGTGATTCTATTGCTACAACCGGAGACAGCCTGAAGAAACAGATGAATTCAACGGTTGGCTCTAATAAAGTTTCTGATATGGGCACCACTATGTATGTGCGCAACTATGTCAATTTTGGCGGTTCTGATCAAAGTCAGAATCAGGCAAACAGCAGCTATATGGTACCGGCAAAACGTCCTCCAGTTTCGCTGTTGGCCGTTCCCGGTAAGTTAGGCCAACCGGCTAGCTTGAATCCCTCGAGGCCAAGGCCATGAGAAAGTGCAGTGATTCAAAATGCAAAAGTACTAGAGAAGGTCTAGTGATTTTAGGTCTGTCTGCTTTTCTTGTGACACAAGTTTGTGCCGCCCAGGGCAAGAATCTGCCGACGAGTTCAGGTCAGAGTCGCCCGACTCCTTCGCCATTGCGCTTGCGCGGGCAGGTTAGTGAGTTGATGATGCTTTGCAATGCCGCAGGTCTTTCCCTCGATGATAGTCGGCTACCAGGTGTTGTCACTAAAGTGCGACCAGGTCATCCTGCTGCCGTTAAAGGCATAGTCGAAGGAGATAAAATCTTACGAGCCAGTTTGCAAGATAAAATGCTGATCCTTGATATTGATCGCAGAGGAATGCGTTATCAAACTACATTTGAGATTCGCCTTGAAGTGGCCCGGGCTCAAATGCTCGAGAGAGAGGCCAGCCGCAGCCAGGACGAAAAAATTTGGCCAGCACCTAAAGATGATAAGGTCGAGCCCAAAGTAGTACTCAAGCCCGAGACTCCGAGGGCTGACAAATTTTTCAAAGTAATGGCACCATATCAGGTAGTTTTGTTGATTGATCACTCGGGCTCTATGAACGGTGGTCTAGGCATTGGGCCCTATGACCTCTCTCGTTGGGCCTGGTGCCGCAATCAAATTTCTGATTTTTCCCGCTTCTGTGGTGATAAGTTACGCGGTGGCATTACTTTGATTCCATTCAATGATAGCTTTGAAGTGCATGAACATGCTTCCGAGAAAGATGTCGAAGATGTCTTCAGTACTATCGTTCCCGGTGGTGAAACTGACATCTGTACTCCGCTAGCTGCGGCTATTGAGGCGCATTTAGCTGAGCCAGATCACGAGAATAAGCCGGTATTGATAGTGGTATTGACCGATGGTCTGCCGAACCAGGGTGGTTCCCTCGATAAGCTCATCGCTCAGGCTACAAGCGCCTTGCGCAATCACAACGAAATGAGCATTACTTTTCTCACGGTCGGTCAGGCCCCAGAAGGAGACGAGTTGATTGAGCGGCTCGACAATGATTTGATCAATCGTGGTGCTAACGATGACATTGTTAGTAGTATGCGTTTTGCCGACTTATTGCAGACCGGTCTTAAGAATGCTTTGTTAGAGACTGTTCTGCACGCCAATCAGAGACGTTAGTTAGGGCATTAGGCCGTCTGGTACACCATTAGGAAAGCGACTGGCGATCTCGGCACTGATTTTCTTGATGCGATTATCCGGGTTGGGATGGGTGCTGAAAAATTCGGGTGTGCGCGACTTTGATAGATGATCAAGAATTTCCATGACTTTGATCATAGAGCGGGGATCATAACCGGCCTGCTGTGAAAACCTTACACCGAGACGATCTGCTTCTAGTTCATCATTGCGGCCAAATTTAAGTGACACTACCTGGCTGATGAGCATGGCCATGGCAGCAGTGTTGTTGTTGCGATCATTAGGGTCGTAGGCCGCAATTACCGCCGCTCCTGTTAACCCTTGGGTGAGCTGTTGCTTGGCCAATTGTTGGGCGGAGTGTCGTGCCGCCACGTGGCCAACTTCATGGGCTAAAACGCAGGCCAATTCACCTTTGGTTTTGAGGTTCTTGTACAAACCCTCAGTGATAAAAATTTGGCCGCCTGGTAAGGCAAAGGCATTGACTGTGCTGTCGTCGGCGAGCAAGTGAAAATGATACTGATAGGGAGTCTTGCCAGCATCTGTTTTTGTCACTAGCTCTTGCCCAATTTGATCCACTGCTGCTTGCCCAGCCCGGTCTCGGGCCTGGCCGCCATATTGCTGTGCCATCTCCGGGGCAGCTTGCAGACCCAAGGCGATCTCTTGGTTTGGGGTCATGTCGAGATGCTGCTTCTGCTCAGTAATGGGGTTGTAAACGCTACTGCCGAAGTAAGAAATTAGCGAAAAGGCTGCAATAGCAAGCGCTATCAAAATACGCGGACTGATTGAAATGCCGCTTTGTTGCTGCTGAGCCATGAAGTAATTTACCTCTAGTGTTTTCTGCAGGATAACACTGATTTTTTCGTTACCACCAAAATTAAGGCAATTCTGCT
>CALRJJ020000137.1:0-9684 GCA_943367505.1 Flavobacterium psychrophilum
CGCCTTCTTTCAAACCAGACAAAACGATTACAGTACGGCCAAGCGAAGCACCGGTTTTAATTTCTTTGAATTGCGGCTCGCCTTTAGCATCAGGCACGAAAACACCAGCTTGCCCTTTGCGCGAAACCACACAAACAGCTGGCACTGTCAGAGCATTATCTTCATGGCCAACATTAAAGTTAGCGCTGACATTCATACCGGCAAGAAGCTCTTCTTCAGCATGCTCAAGCAAAGCAGCATGCACTTCAAAAGTAGTGACATTAGTAGTAACAATGGCAGCAGGAGCAATCTGCGTCACCCGACCATGAAAGACCTTATCAGGCGAAGCTGTGGCAGTAATTTCTACTTCTTGACCGACTTTGATTTTAGTAATATTGGCTTCTGATACTTGTGCCACCATCTCTAATCGCCCAGCTAAGGCCACTATAGAACTAGAAGTAGCAGAGGTGGTTGAAGAAGAAGTAGTCGGGGTAACAATGGCACCAGCATCGGCATACTTTTGCGTGATGATGCCATCAAAAGGTGCCAAAATGCGGGTGTCGCGCATCAAACTTTCAATTTGAGTCAAATTGCCTTTGGCCTGACTGGCGCTATGCTGAGCAGCAGCAATGTCTTCTCTTCTAAAGCCAGACTTCATCATGTTATTTTGCTGTTGAATAGTAGAGAGATCGGTCTCACTTTGAGACTTGGCCATTTGCGCCTGAGCTAACTCACTTTCTGCCGCCAATAAATTAGAACGTGAAACCCGAGCTTGGGTTTGAGCATTGATGCGATCTTGGTCTGAAATAGCACCATTGTTAGCCAAGAAAGCTTGGGTGAGAGCAAACTGTTCATCACGAGCTAGGGTAGCGCGAATGGCCTCCATCTGGGCCTTTAGCCTGCTGATATTGCGCTCAGAATTATTGACACCCTGGCGGGCCTTCTGTTCTTGATAGAAAGAAGCAGCAACTTCTTGGGGGCGATTACCAGCTTTCATTTTTTCATAGTTGTCGAGAGCAGCTAGATAAGCGCCCTTAGCCGACTCGGCCTGACCAACTAAATTGCTATCATCCATACGAGCGAGGAGCTGTCCGGTCTTAACACGCTCACCCTGACGCACTAATAGCTCTTTGAGCAAACCAGTGGTTTTAGGACTGATCTTAACTTCTCTTTCGGGCCTGATGATGCCAGTGGCAACTACTTTGATATCAGCTGGGCCGCGCTTCACCTGGACAGTATTTTTCTTCCAATCACTATCTACTTTATTTTGACCAAAGAAAAAATAACCGCCGGCAGTCGCCGCTAGAACTAAAGCAATCGTCGCCCCAATCCAAACTTTGCCTTTTTGAGAGAGCTTGGCGCCGCCTGCTTTCATCGGTTTACTCACGAGGGGGAGACTACTTTTAGAATCTTGCATGGTCATAAATTTGGCCTGGCTTCAGCAGTTAGGGTAGCAACAGAAATTAGACCAGTGTCTCGCAGTAGTTGTGCTTGAGCTACATTGTAAGCAATGATAGCCTGGGCTTGGCTGGTTAGTGAGTTAATATATTCGCGCTGGGCTTGAATTAGCTCTAAGTTAATCCCCTGACCATAGCGCAAACGCAGATTAGCCAGGCGCAGTTGCTCTGTGGCAGAAACCACTGCTTCACCAGCAACATCAACCTGGGCTTCGGCGGTCAACATATTGAGATAAGAGCTGCGTACCTGCTGCAACACCGTGATTATCTGTTGGTTAGACTGCAACATGGCCTGCCGAGCCAACGCCCTCGCAGCCAGGGTGTTTCCAGCATCAACCACGCCAAAGCCATTGAGATTCCAGGTCAAGTCAAAGCCGGCACTAAACGACCTGCCACCACCACCACTGATACCAATGCTACCGCCCCCGTTTCCACCAGTGGGAATAATGACAGTAGAACCAGTCAAGCTATTGTTACTGCCGCCGCTACCACCAGACTTAGTTACTGTCTTAGTAGTGAAGAATTGGAATGTGGGATAAAGCGGTGCGGCAGCCACCTGTATATTGCGATCTGCAGCCCGCCGCAGAAATTCAAATTGTCTCAATTCAGGCCTATTTTTAGCAGCAGCTATTTCTAAGCGATTTACGTCAATTTGCTCAGAGAACAGCTTGGCCTCGCTCACTCTTTCTTCTTCGGGCAAGAAGTTGATAGCGATATTGGTATTGAGCAGAAGAGCAAGCTGCAGAGCCGCTTGCCGCAGGGCCACTTGCTGTTGCAACAAGGCTTGTTTATCTAGGGCTAGCTGGGTACGCGACTGGTAAATAGCAAAATTGGTACCGACACCAGCATCTTTCAACTGCTGATTGAGAGCTACCTGAGCCCTTGAAAGCTCTACTGATTTGACGCGAATGCGCAAAAGCAAATGAGCCAAGAGCAAATCATTGTATTTTTGATAGACACTAAACATGGTGTCATTAATGCTGGCATGAAAAGCACTTTTACCAGCCTTGGCGCGGTTCATGCTCACCAGCGAATTGAACAGCACCCCGCCACCTTGAAAGAGCGGATAGCGAATAGTGGCTGAGTTTGTGAAAAACGGAGTGCCTGTACCCTTTTGCGTATCAGTGCGCTGTCCCCGATAAGTCAAAGTAAAATCAGGCAAGAAATTGCCCAATGAGCTGTAAAACTGATAGCGCTGAGCATCATAACCGGCCTGGGAAATGCGAATGGGCAGATTATTGCCCAGAGCATAGAGCAGCGCTTGCTTTAGACCGAGCTGTTCGTTGTAGGCAGCCTCTAACTTAATGGGCGGCAATTTACCGCGACCAATCGGAAGCAGCTCAGACATATTAATCTGGCCCAAAGAAATAGAACGGGCTCTAGTTAGGTCTGCACCAGTCAGAGCCATGTCAGAAGCACTAGAAGCAAAGTTGGCCCCGCCCTTAGGCTCTGGATAGAGCTGGTCCAGAGAGGCGTTTCCGGGCGGATTGGTCAACCCAAAAGAAGGAAGCGGAGCCGCCGGCGAAGCAGCAGACGACGACGAAGATTGAGTCTGCGCCAGGGCAGGCGGACAATTTTGCCCAAGCAAAAGCAGGGCGAGAGAGCAGGCCCAAGCATTTTCCACGGCGAATTTAAAGGCAAATTTCAGGCCTACTACCAGAGCTAACTTCATGACTTCCTAATAACTATCCATATAGTATTGGACGCATTGGAAGGAATAAAAGTTCAATTTCTTTTATTAGAATTTTCTGGTTGTTGAAACCAATCGCTAGCTTGGAAACTATACAGTTGGAGTATGGGGCAAATCGTCTTCTGGCTCAACTTCAACTTCATCAGTGCCAGCACTAGGCTTCTTGCTCTCTTTCTCGGCTTCATCAGAAGCCTTGAGAGACTCACCGCAGGCTGGGCAGAAAGCTTTCTCGCGATTAGCTGGCGCACCACAACTGTGGCAATGGAACCCAGCCGAAGTGCTGTAACCAGCCTTAGCTTCAGCCTTCTGCGAAGGCGTAGCATCGGGATCATGATTAATCTTGATTTGATCTAGCTCTGACTGAAGCACAGAGATTTCATGATCAATAGCCGAGATTTCGCTGCACCGTTCTTTCAACAAGTCTTCGCTGACGTCTTTGTTGTTTTGATGCTTATCAAAGATGAGGCGACCAATCTCAGCCATCTTGGCGTGCTTCTTGCGCTCTAACTCTTTGATTTGATTAGCTAAGTTGAATGCCTGAATACCTTCTTGGGCCCGAGACTGAACTTTGTTTACCTCTTTGGTAACAGTATTGATGACATTATCGATGATGCTCACAGTGGGCTCTCTCCCTTTCAGTAAAGACGGCTCTTACTTCACTTTATACCTTGCTAGGTAAAAAGCGAACCTGACTACATTTTGCTTTAAGACTTAATTTGTGACGATTTCAGGAGTGCTATCAGGGGCCCCCCCAGATGTAATTTCAGATGTATTTTCGGACTCCCCAGACTTGTGGCCAGAGCCTTGCGCCGTAGAGACTTTGACACAATTGCGACCACCTTGCTTAGCGCAATAAAGCGCTTCGTCTGCCTTATGGAAGAGATCATCGGCCGAATCACAATGAAGAGGGAAGCTGGCCACGCCTAAGCTGGCAGAGATATTGCCATAGCCTTCTACCTCAATTTCATTAATTAAGCGGCGCAGACGCTCAGCTAGCTGCTCGGCCATATCAATTTCGGTATTGGGCAAGAGCAAACAAAACTCTTCACCACCATAACGGGCACAAAAGTCGATAGAACGAGAAGACTGGCGCAGCACCTGACCAATGGCGCGAATGGCTTCATCACCAGCCATGTGGCCGAAATTGTCGTTGATCTTCTTAAGAAAATCGAGGTCAACAATAATCAATGACAAAGTATGCTCATAGCGCTTGGCTCGCTCAAACTCTTTGTGCAAAGCCTCAGTAAAGGCGCGGCGATTAAAGACCCCAGTGAGGCCGTCCATCACAGCTTGCCGCTCGCGCTCTTGGTGCAGCTCGGCATTTTCAATAGCCACTGAGAGGTTGTCGGCCAGCGAGCCAATCAAAGAGATGTCATCAATACTCCAGTCGCGACTGACCGTAGTATCTTGCAAGAAGAGCGCACCAAGCACTTGATCGCGCATAACCAGAGGCACAATCAAACCACTGCGCAAAGACATTTCTTTCAAAAATCCCCGATCATAGGTTGTGCGATCGTCATGATCTGGATCTTCGATATTCTCAGGAGTCTCTTTACTCAGAGCCTTAATGGTGAAATCGCGGCCCATGTCGCTGTGAAACATCTCTTTCACCGAAGCCACATTGAGTTGAGTGTATTCAAAAACATCAAGCTCGGTTAGCCGGTCATGCGGCCTGAGCAAAAGACAACGGCTGACGCCAAAGGTCGCACCAATTTTCTCAACCGTGGTATCAAGCACTTCTTTGATATGCACCGAGCTGCGCACAGCATTGCTAATCCAGTAAACCAGACGCTCGCGCTCAAGATGCTTCATGCGAATGGCATCACGAGCAGTGATGTCGTGGATGAGCTTGCGAGTCTGCTCTTCCATATTGCTGGTCTTGTCTTCAATCTCTTCATACTGACTACGCAGCCGCTCATTTTCGCGCTGCAACTCTTTGCTTTCCCAGCCCCGCGCCAAAGCTAGAGCGATGGGATAGGGAGCAATTGCCTCTTCCACGGCACTAACAGCAGGCAACTCAGCACCAGTAAAGAGCACGAAGGCACGGCGTTCACCCTGATTGATAGCGGTCAGAAGATAAACATCCCCAAGATTTTTCAGCAAAGAGGCCGGCAAAGTAATATCTTCGTTCTCGAGAAGATCTTCCACTTTGAGCTCGACATCACCGGCATCAAAGCCCTCAATGTCGTAAGCTTCGACAAAAGCATCGGTAAGGGCCCGCAAATCTTTTTGCTTGTCGCCCACATAGGCGCGATCGGCAAAAGTATCGAGGTCGGCGTCCCACATCAAAATCGCCGCAGACTGGGCGCCGCTGACTGTAATGAGCAAGTTACCCACGCGCTCCATGACGTCTTCCAGCTCATTAGCTGAAAGCAGGTCAATTATTCGTTGGTATTGCTCATGGTCAGACATATCTGCCATTAAATGTTCCCTAAATACAGCCAGTCAATCAGTTTAGGCGATCTTTCACCCCAGTAGGGTTGATAAATACACTGTAAAATGAAATTGTCCAGAAAAACAGCGCCAAGACCAGACCATTACCGGTGGAGCCAACCATGCCAGCCAAGTTTCAACCTAAACTTCAACAAAATTCAGACACCATGATGAAGGTGATGTCAGCAGCGAGCTACCTCACCTATGGCATTGCTGGTCTCATATATGTAATCGCCAATGGCCGTTACAGCAAAAATATGTTCTTCCGCTTTCACTTTGTCCAAGCGATCTTACTGTCGATTTTCAATACCTTCATTGCCTGGACAGGCAGTGCTCTAGGCAACACCCTGGGCGGCATTCTTGGACTATTTGGACCAGCCGCCGCTGGCGCCAGCGGGATATTCGGAGCCGGCCTGGTTTTCACCATGCAGGCAGTTCAGTTTGTTTATCTCATAGCCGTTATTGCTGGTGTTGTGCAGTCTTTACGGGGCAAATATCTAGAAATACCCGGTGTTTCTAAACTGGTACGCCAAAATACCCGCTAGGTCAGTTTTTATGTGGAAGAGTATTTCTACAAACGAAAGCCGCCAAACAATCAGGCTTAGGCTGAGCGCTTGCTTGTTGGGCTACTCTTTAGCAATGGCCTGCCAGGCGAATGCTCAGAGCATCCTGCCCCCACGACCTGATGCAATCGATGGCGGCAATCCGTTTGAAGGCCTCGGCCGCCCTGATGACCCTAATCCATCTAGAGTTGGTGATTTTCCCGAACTGAATACCACCCAGCCAGCTAGCGCTGCCGATGCGGCCCCGCCAGATCCAAATCTGAACCCAAATTTGAGCCCAGATCCAAATTCAGCGCCGGCGGCGGGAATTGGCGACACACCGGGAGCGGCCGAAGCCCTGCAAAAAGCCCAGCAATTGGCGAAAGAAGAAGGCACATCCGATATAAAAGGGACAACAGATCCGGATGTCGCACAAAAGCCCGGCCTGTTAGACCCAGAGACAACAAACAAACCTGCGGCTAGCAAAAACGAAGCTAGTTTTTTCACCGTTGTGGCCGACAGCCCCATCAGAACAACTCTGGTAGATATTCGCGAAGGCCGCTACGAAGCCGCTCTCAAGCAATTGAAAACCATGTACGAGCGCAATCCCTCGGCCATCGAACTGCAGTATTTAATGGCTGTTTCCTCCGTAATGCTACGCCGCAACCCCGAGGCCATCGAGCATTACCGCCGAGTTTTAGACGACCGGCTCGCCCCCTTGCGCTTGAAGCAGCTAGCGCAAAAAGGCCTGGACAAGATTCAGCCTCGCTAGAGCCAGGATAGTCAGCCTAGATAGCAGAAAATCAATCAATAATTCGTTCAGTCATTCTTTCAGGCTTTCATGCAATCAATCAAGCAGCATGGCTCGACCAAGCAGTACCATCAGCTCGGCTGGATCATCAGTAACTATGCCGTCTACACCCATTTTAATTGCATCAAGCCAGGCCCGCCGGCCATTAGCCGTCCAGCCTGTCACCTTAAGACCAGCCTGGTGAGCCTCTTCTACAATCTCGGCACGACAAGAACCGAAACACAAATGCAAATAGTTAACGCCTAAATCAAGGGCGTACTTGGGCATGTCAATCAAGATAGCATCAGCCAGCATAGCCAATTGAATACTATTATCGAGCTGACGCAAACGCTGCAAAACATAGTGATCGAACGAACTAATAATTACTTTGTCATTATGGTTATAGTCAGAGAGCATGGCCAGTAGCTCTTCTTCAATATCGCCGTAGCTAACCGGGGCGTTCTTGATCTCAATATTGAGTATCGACTTTCCTGCCACCATATCTAGAACTTCAGAGAGCAAGGGCACTTTTTCGCTGCGATAACCAATATCGAACCACTGACCAGCACTGAGTCTATGAATTTCATCATAGGTGACATCAGAAACTAAGCCCACACCATTGGTGGTGCGACCAAGATCTTGATCGTGAATAACAACAAGCTCACCGCTGGCACAGCGCTGAACATCAAGCTCGATGCCGTCTACGCCCAGCTCCAAACAATTTTTAAAAGCGGCAAGAGTATTCTCGGGCGCCCATTCTCGGCCGCCACGATGGGCAAATACTTTAATATCTTCGGCTTTAGAGATCTAACACCTTCTGCGGATGAAGGAAGCCCATGTTTAGGGTAACCACAAGCTTACCGTTCTGCACCAAAATTTTCTCAAGGGGACATTCTACACCGTGCTCACTGCCGACCAAGCCAGCAATATTCTTCAAGACCAGGCAGTCTTTCTCACGGCCTACTTCAAATCTAATTTTCTCTTTCTGCTTAATAATGAAAGTGCCCCAGCGTTCAGCTGTGGGGTGCTCATTAACAATGCTAATGACATTTGATTGACGAATCACTTCGCGCACATGGGAAGCAATGGCACGAATCAAGCCAGGAATTTCATCTCTGGAGCCAAAGGTCTCCATCAGAACCCGATTGACGAGATAACCATGCAACGAAGCCCCCTCGGGCCGCCCCTCTAGAAACTTGATCACACCAGAAAATGGGTCGGACGCTCCCTTAACGACCTTGCGGGCGCCGTCAATAACCTCATTTTCACAGGCCACCAGGGTTTCTCGAATCTGGGCATTCATGGTCTTGCGGTCGCAACAATCGCAGCTGGCTGAGCTATGTTCCATGAGAACTCCCCACTATATGTATGCACTAGACATCATACGTGCACCCAGACATTCTGCCCCACTCAGGCCGATAATTATCATCGAGTATAATTAAATGCTCAAAAGATAGAACTTTCCGGGCCAATCGCCCGGGGCAAGGGGCAGCAGATGAAATCAATCATCGTCATTCCGGCACGCTATGACTCTTCCAGATTCCCCGGCAAACCGCTGGTGAAAATAAGCGGCATAACCATGCTCGAGCGCACCTGGCGCATCGCCAAGCAATCGTTAGCCGACCGGGTGGTGATTGCCACAGACGACAGCCGCATAGAAGACCACGCCAAGAGCTTTGGCGCTGAAGTAGTGCGTACCAGCCACGACTGCACCAACGGCACCGAGCGCACCTTTGAAGCCATAAGCCAGCTAGAGAACCCAGGCGATATCATAGTCAATCTGCAGGGCGACGCCGTTCTCACCCCACCCTGGATTCTGAGTGACGTTATCAAGGCCATGAAAGCTGACCCATCGGTGCGCATTGCCACTCCGGCAGTGAAAATCTCCCTAGCCGAATATAAAGACCTGGCAGCACAAAAGGCCGCTGGCATAGTAGGCGGAACCCTGGTTGTCTTCAATAAACACTTAGACGCTATGTATTTTTCGAAATCTCCCATTCCATTTTTGCGCACCCTGCCTGAGGGCGAACCACCGCTGTACAGACATATTGGCCTCTACGCTTACACTCATTCAGCGCTCAAAGAGTACCTGGCCTTACCCCCTGGCGATCTAGAAAAAATTGAAGGGTTGGAGCAACTGCGCGCTTTAGAAAACGGCATTGCCATTAGAGTCGTACTCGTCGACTACAAAGGTCGCACCCACGGCTCAGTTGATAGCCCCACCGATGTACCAAGAGTGCAAGAAATAATTGCGGCTCAAGGTGAACTTTTTGAATTAGCCCCAAACTAAAGAGACAGAAATGCGACTGATACTGGCAAGACACGGCAACACTTTCGGCCCCGGCGACAAGGTTACATGGGTAGGCAGCGCCAACGATCTGCCCCTGGTGCAATCAGGCCTTGAGCAGGCCGAACGGGCCGCAGACGCCCTAGAGGGCACAACCTTAGCAGCCATTTACTGCGCGCCTTTGCTACGCACTAAAAAATTTGCTGAGATTGTCGCCGACAAGCAAGCGACCAAGCCTACGCCCATCATCGACAACCGGCTGACAGAGCTAGATTATGGCGACTGGAGCGGGCTTAGCGATGATGAAATCGCCGCTAAATTTGGCGACAGTTTAAAAAATTGGATTAACAGCAGCACCTGGCCAAGCGGCTGCCACTGGGCCTCAAGCGAAGCAGCGGTAACAGCCGAAGTGCAGTCACTGGTAGCCGAACTGGAAGCAAAGCACGAAGGCGAAACAGTCTTACTGGTTAGCAGCAACGGCCGGCTGCGCTATTTTCTCAAGCTCA
>CALRJJ020000138.1:0-9672 GCA_943367505.1 Flavobacterium psychrophilum
TACAGGTGGCTTCGGTGTGCTATCCACAGGTGGCTTCGGTGTGTGGTCGACTGGTGGCTTGTGATTCTCCGGAGGTTTCTCCTTCGGTGGACAAGGCTTGACGTGCTCTATCACAGGTGGAGTCTTCACGACATGCTCGCCACCATTATGGGCTACTTTAACACCGTCCTCTGGCTTTTTATAATCATTCCAAGTCGCATCGAATAATTTTTGACTGCTACTACTTGTATCATCATTTTTTAAGTCTACTATTTTGCTGCTGTCGGAAGAAGTGGAATGGGACTCTAAACTCATGGCGTAATCTCCTTAGTATGTAATCGAAAATGTTTTGTTATAAGTAATTTTGTTTGACTGATTCTTCTTTGAATTTGATTCAGCACTCAATTAGTTATCTGCTTGCTATGAATCAGCACCGGTTCTTGTCATTGCGTTTAAGTCGCAAGCTAAGACTGAGGATTTGATGGCTTCAGCGGGAGCGACTGTGGGATCTCTAGCTATGTAAATCATTTGTTGGTCTCCTTTAAGAACCTGGTGCTTTTGTCGCAGATCTTAGTCAACGAATTGCGTTGTGTTCTAGTAGCCAAATGCTAGGAGATAGGGCATTTCAAAAGTGTGACAACGCAGACGGTGACCATGGTGGAAATACGAAAGCCGAAAAAAAATTCTGCTTTCTCAGCTAAATAGCAAAGCAATTTCGCAACAGAAAGAGAAACAGGATATGTGGCATGCGAAGTGCGTGCGACATATCCTGTGATGGTTGATTCTCAACTAGCCTTCATTGAGATCAGCGAAACATTGTCTTCTATCGATTAATTGAACTTGATTCGTCTTCTGTATCTCTAGGTGAATTTACAATTCTAGTTCTTGAGATGAAGATGCAAGAGTCCCCGCATGCCATATGTGGAAACATATTCGAAGCCATCGCTATCAATTGAGAGATTAGGAAATTCATCAAACATATAAGCGAGAGTAATTCTGGTCAACTTTTTTATCATGTAGGAGCCTAGGCAGTAACGAGACCCCCCTCCCAATGCCCTGCTCTTAGAGTTATCTCTGTAAAAATCTAGCTTGTTGGGCTCTAAAAACTGCTTCGGGTCTCGATTCGCTGCCGCCAGAATTAGGAACATACGATCTCCGGTGCAGAACTTATAACCGTCAAATTCAAAATCAGCCAAGACAACTCTCGGCACTCCTAGAACAGACCCTGCATATCGCAAAAGCTCATCTACGGCTGATTCTCTACAGTCAGGATTAGATCTGAAGTAGTCCGCTTCTGCCGGGTGCTTTAAGAGCTCCAGCAGTGCGTTAGGAACAAAGTTGACCAGAGTCTCGTATCCGCCAAACACAAGAAGGGTCAAATTATCTACGCGCTCCTTTCTGATAGCTAAGCTCTCTCCGTTTGGCCCCTTCGAGTTTGGAATGGTCTGTTTCGAAAAAATATCTGTGAGAATCTCAGCGGCAGCAAAATCTTTTGCATTACCATCTTCATCTGGGGCGAGGTGCGAAGGGGTGCGCTGAACTGCATAAGCAAACTCTCTGAGCTGATCATCTTGAACACCAAGCCATTTTGCGAATACTAATATTACAAGCGGAATAGTAAGTCCAGAGACGAACTCCAGTTTACCAGTAGTTTTGAGTGGAGCGGTCAGTCTTTCTAGTTCTGAGTAAATGAAACTCTCCAATCGCGCCACTGATTGTGGAGAGCAGACTTCAAGAAATTCCTTGCGAAGCTCTGTATGTTTGGGTTCTGGTTGCCTGTTGAGCCAGTTCTCTTGCGAATCACGCAGACATGCAGATTTCTCAGTGCGCACAGTTGGGTAAAACAATGTCTGATTAGGAGACAGTCTTGAGTCTTTTAGCAGTGCAGATACCTCGTCGAATCCTGAAATCAGCCATTCGTCTGTTTTTGGGTCTTTCCAGATAGGTGCTTCGCTTCTAAGTTTGGCGTAATACTCGTGGAGATTGACTGCAAAATCATCAATATGTTTCATGTGCGGATTAAGATCCGCTGCTGGCATATCTGGTGTAGACATTGAGAACTCCGAAACTGGCGATTTACTCGAGAATTATATCAGTTAGCCTCAATCAGTCAGCCTGCATGTCGAAAACGCCGTCAACAGCCTCTGAAAGGGCTCTGTAGGCAAATCCTTCCGTGAGCGAGAATTTCCGTGAAATTTCCTTTGAGATCAGTCGTAGGCAAACAAAAAAAGAGCCCGTAAAAACTCACGGGCTCTTTTGCTACTTGGTTATCTGAAACAAGAATTTGAACTAAGTAAATAATTCTAGAGAAGATTCAACTATCAAACTCTACCAGGTGTTGTATTTAGCTCGTCCGACACAGCGTAGAAACTCATCGCGAGTGAACAAGCTAGCGTATAGTTTTCCGGCAGCAGCTTTTTCTGCATCTGTTAGGCCTTTGCCTTGTTCAATTGAAACTGCCATTGGTGCCGAAAAATCAGTAGCGCTATCTGGTGAGCTGGTCTCACGCATTTTCTTCAGTATCCCATCAACATTCTGCTTAGCTTCAAGCAAAGATTGTTCCTTTGTTTCGGAATTGACCGCCTTAGCTTGCTCTAGAGCCACGTCATAATACTTAAGACCATACTGCTGTAGTTGTTTTTCGACAATAGCCAGCTGAGTGGCCCGACTCAATTCAGGGTTCTCTTCTTTTTGAGCGAGCTGCAGCGCATGCATGCAGTCAGCGTTGAACTTAAATTGATTGGCAACATCTACTATTGCTTGAGGGAAATCTTTGCGGTCGACTGTTTGCAATGATAGAAACAGCAGTTTGACATTATCAATCTCATCTGGATTACTATGGGTTACTTTAGTATTCATATCTCCAGAGCGACTTCTAATTTCAGTCGTGGCAAAAAGATTGCGGTCTTCTCCAACATACTGATCTGCACTAGTGTCACGTTCCACCTTTTCACCAATGGCATTGAGCAAGTAGTCGGCCTTACCGTCAGCATTCCAGTTAGAAGGCAGGTTGCGCCTAGCGTCAAGCACATTGTATTCAGCAGGGTTAGCAGAGAAGCGATTCTCTGGTTTAACAGTTAGATCAGGTTTTGCATTTGGATCTATTGCAATCGACTTCGACAAATCCTCGGCTGGCAGATCGCCAACATTCAGACCACTCATAGCAGAGACATCAACCGATGGCTTCTTGGAGTTCGCCTGATCAGCGCCCAACAACTTTGCTGTTTCAGCTGAAACACCCTGATTCAAATACTTGCCTGTGACAGGGAGAAAAGGCTGTGCTTCCTTCGAGATCAAACCAGATTGCAGATTGCTACCTAGCTTACCGTTCTCGACGGCAAGTTCAAGTAAGCGCGGATTTGGACGGTCAGAAGAGTGTGTAAATCCAATGATGCCTAAATCTATACCATCTTGCCTGGGAACGGTACTCGACGAATTCCATTTAGAAACCGCATCACTACCGACCTTGGCCTCAAAAGAGGTAAATGCACCTCGCTCAACCGATTTAGAACTTGCAGGGTCCTTCAGTGGCTGTATTAAGTTGTCACTCAAGCTACTGGCATCTAGTCTAGCTCTATCAGCAGCCGACATCTGACGTCGACTCGGTTGATCAGCACTCGATGGTGGATCGGCAATATTAGAGTCTGCTCGAAGCGCAGAACTCGCGTCTTCACTAGACCTGCTGTCCAACGCAGCATCAGAAACATCTCTTTCTCTAGCCATTACCCTGCAACCCCCTAAAATTATTATGTTTAATAAGCTGCAGAGCCTTTCTTAGAGTAAAACTAAAGTTCTGCAATCATGTGGACAGTTCAGTCCGGAAAGAAACCTCTGCCCGGACTGAACAGAATCAGCCTACTTAGACTCTGGCTTCTTCTTGAGCGTCTCAAGATACCCATCTCGGGATACCTTTTTAATTTCAGGATCATTGTCGAAAATCATGCTGGCTGCTGTACCACCCACTAAATATTTTCCGGCCTCGTGAGTTTCCTGCATTCTTGCCTCACTCTCCGCAGTTGGCCCGCCATCAGCGGCGGTGAAACCAATGCCCAATCCAGGCAGACCTAAACTACCACCAGCTGAGTTCGACCGACCAACGGCAAGATCATGCGCACTAATTTGATCAACATTAGAGCCACGTTGTTTAGTGATTGAAAATCCGCTGCCACCATCAGTCTTTGGAACCGAAGCAGGAACGACTGTTACATCAGGCACTCTTCTTGAACCATCATTGCCGTTGTTGTTGACAGTGACATCACCAGTTCTTGCTGTTGCATCCCCGCTTCTGGCACTAGAGTTGGCATTTCCGCCCTGCGAAGTTGATTTGACATCACCGATTCTAGCCGATGATTGAGAGTTAGAGAGAGCTTCTGCGGCGGCCTTTGCACTAGCAGCGGCTTTAGCATCAGCATTGCCACCATCACCACCAAGTTTGATGTCACCACCAGGAGCATCACCATGATGAGGTGTAGAATGGCACGTGGGATAGTCTTGTTTGATTTGAATAGTGGTAGTTGGGAAATTCAATGCTTCAGCCACTAGATTTGGATGAGCATTCATCTCGCTATTTGAACTATCGGCATGGTTGATTCTGTCAGACATGGATTTGTCTCCCTTATTTAAGTAACATACGTATCAATATAAATGGCTCACAAAGCCACATCAAAGAATCTCCAGAGCTGAAGCATCAGACTCAGAGCACCAGAAAGTTGACTAAGACATCAAAACTTTGATGACTTGATGGTATGTTCTGCCGCGTGACAAGAACATACTAAAATCGAATACAATCCTCGTAATTCCACCATAGCAGGTGTTACGGCTAGCATTAGCAACTATCAGATTATGCCTTTGCAAACCAAATACGATACCATCACAAGTTAGCGCAGCTGAATATACGTAATTACACCAGGTTCAAAAAGAAGAAGAAGAAGAAGAAGATCTAACAGGCAGACTCAAAAGACCACGTATGCCTGTCGATGGATGAAAACTACATGGGCCAGCTAATTCTGCCTTAGGAAAGCTCTCAAAGAACGCCTTCAAAGCAATTGCTGTTTGACGTCTAGCCATATGTGTGCCGATACAGTAGTGAGGGCCACTACCAAAAGCGAGATGCTTTTTATTCCTTCTATTTAATAGCATTTGGTCGGGTTGTTCAAAAACATTCGGATCACGATTAGCCGCCGCCAATATCAACCAGACTTGTTCGTCCTTAGAAAACATTTTGCCACGATATTCAAAATTTTGTAAAACCCGACGAGTAACAAGCTGTACGGGCCCAAAGAGCCGCAAGGTCTCATCAAGAATATCAGCCATGCACTCTGCATTTGCCTGCAGTTGAGCTAACACATTAGGTGTCTGAATCAACTGATAAATACTAGTAACAATCAAGTGCAGGGTAGTTTCGTAACTAGCAAAAATTGCTAGCAAGATATTATCAATCAGCTCTTCTGTCGTAACGTCATCATGTTTACTTTGAGCTATTCTACTTATGAAGTCGTTTCCTGGCTCTGCCTTACGCAACAGAAACAGAGGCTCGATTATCTCAAGCAATTTTGCCCCCGCAGTATAAACTGGAGTCACTTGTCCAGGAATAAGAGGAGAAAAGTGACTGGCTGTAAGGTGAACCTCTCTGCGAAATGACAAGCGTTCGGCGCTAGGAATTCCACACCATTCCGCTATCACACTGGTTAATAGTGGTGCGGCATAACCGTACAGAGCATCGAAGGAAGATTTGCCAGGAGCATCAAGCAAAAGCCTCTTTGCCTCACTCGCACAGTAGTCAGCCAGCCCAGAAAGCGACTCGGCCGCACTCACCTCAAAGAATGGCCGACGCATGCGAGAATGAGCCGGTTCGTTGTTCTTACTGAGCCAATTGCGTTGACTAAGTCTGAGAGGCTGAGCCTCCGGTATTTCCTTTTCATAATCTAGAATTACAGGTTCAACAATTATTTGCTCATGCTTGAGCAAATCAGAAACTTCGTTGTAGCCAGTCACTAGCCAACGATTCCCCTTGTCACTCCACCAAATGGGGTCGAGAGAACGAAGAGCATTATAAAAAGGAAAAGGATCCTCCGTAAACTCAGGAGGCTTGGCTAAAAAGAAATCCTCGACAATCATTGCTACTTTTCGTCTGCCTGACTGGATATAGACTCAGTGTTGAGCATGTAACCATGCCCACGCTGGTTGAGAATATACGAGGGTTTACCGACTACATCAAGCGACTCTCGCAAACGCTTAACACAAGCTCTAACAGTTTGTTCTGTAGCCGTACTTTCAGAAGGCCAAACATGTTGCAACAGATGCACCGCATTAAAAACTTCGTTTGGATGTCTCAATAGAAACTCCAACAACTCATATTCCTTTGGCGAGAGCTTAACTATTTCGTTGGCGCGTTTAACAACTCTAGTTTTTGAGTCGACAACCAAGTCAGAAAACTGCAGACATCCAACCTCTATGGCTGGGTAGCGCCGCAATAAGGCTCTTACTCTAGCGGAGAGCTCGCGAAAATCAAAAGGTTTAGTAAGGTAGTCATCGCCACCTTGGTCCAGTCCTGATTCTTTATCAGTCACATTGCCCTTGCCGGTGAGAAAGAGAATCGGCGTCTGTCCACCATCGCGCCTAAACTTGCGACAAACCGAAAAACCATCGATTCCGGGCATAGTAACATCCAAAATAATCAGGTCATACTTTGAGTACGCCAACAGCTCAAGGGCAGCCTCACCTGTATGGCAAGACTCAATGGAGTAAGATTCTGTTGACAGCCATTCAGTCAAAGTAGCACATAGGTCGAGGCTATCATCAACCAATAGTAGTTTTGCCATGGTCCTTCTGTCGCCGAGGGCTGACTGATCTAATTAGGATGGGTATACCCAATCTTGTTTTGCATTAATCTGCAAAGATCTAAATACATAGACGCCAGCATAGACCAATCTATAACGCCAAAGCTGCTGATAAAAAGCAGCTAGCTAATAACCTGAAGTACTGAGACTTAACAACATCAAAAAGCCACCCAGGTTAGCCAATAAGAACATCGGTGCTGCTGTCACTAAAAAGAACTCCATCCGACTCAAGCTGCGAAAGTTTTTTGAAGCAAGGCATATTGCTGTAGTGGCTCCGTAGACAAGCGAAATTACTGACGGCAGGAAGCTGCAATCAGCAGAGGAGCAGTGCCCTTGAAGAGTAATCGCCAAAGAACTAAGAGACACCAGAAGAGCCAATATCGCCAAAGTTGATCGTTGTTCAGTCATAACAAACTTTCTAGGTTTAGCTGCTGTCAGCCGGCAAAATCGATGTTAGCGAATAGCCATTATGCAGGCTGCAAGCCTGAACAAACAGACTTACGCGGCTGAGCAAGCGGCAAAACAGTTACAAGAAGGGCATCGCTAGCTAGCGCCACCACAAAATCTATGAATCTATCGAATCAAGAATTCGATAAATCGACAAACACAACAAATGAAAAAACGGATTCCTAGCGGAACCCGTCCTTTCTGCCTCTCCCCCGAGAAGTCTCTTAGCGACGACCAGCAGTGCATCGCTTACAAGAAACAAGATACTGACATCTGTGTGACAAATCCATACTCAATTTTCTTACAGTATGCCTTTCATCATGCCTTGCCAATAAATCTGGGGCAAAATATCTTTCTTGAACACAAACATAGAGTAACGCTCTTCAGATTGGTCAAAAGGAAAACTCTCTTGGGGATTCAACTCATAATCGAATTCAGCCAAGATCAAGCTGCTGTAACCGGTAACGAGCGGGCAGGATGTATAGCCGTCGTAGGAGGCCCGGAGAGGCTCTCCCCTCATTTGGCTAATTAAGTTCGATACCAATACCGGTGACTGCTTACGAATAGCTGCACCGGTCTTTGAGGTAGGAAGATTGGAACAATCGCCGATTGAAAAAACGTTAGCAAAGCGATTATGCTGCAACGTCGACTTGTTTACATCAACCCAGCCGGCTCCATCAGCCAGCTCACTAGTCTTAATAAAATCTGGTGCACTCATTGGTGGGGTGACATGCAGTAAATCGTAATCAACAACAATCTCGTCGCCACTGTCGAGATGCTTTAACGTGGCTCGTTTGGCTTCACCATCAATGCTGATTAAGTCATGGCGGAACATAGTCTCAATCTGCTTCCGCTCAACAACCTTAGAGAGAGCTAGGGCATACTTTTTCACAGAAAAGATGCTGGGGTTTGCCGAGGCAAAAATCATCTTTACTCGATCGCGAATGCCTCTAATTCTGAAATGATCTTCGGCTAGGTACGCAATTTTCTGCGGTGCACCGCCGCATTTAACAGGGGTGTTCGGTTGGGTAAATAGTGCTGTGCCGCCTGAAAACTGCGAAATGAACTCCCAGGTTTTGCTAACGAACTTATAGCTATAGTTGCTGCAAACACCGTCTTTACCAAGTGCCTCGGTCAAGCCGATGATTTTATGCCAGTCGATTTGCAATCCAGCTGCCATGACTAAATAGTCATAACTAATTTCGCGCCCGCCTTCGAGCTTCACAACGGAATGCTCAGGCTTGACATCAGTCACCCTCTCTTTAATCCACTTGACACCCAGGGGGATTAGTGAATATTCATCTCTCTCACTTTCTTCTTTCGGGCAAATCCCAGCCCCGGCAAGGGTCCATAGGGGTTGGTAATAATGCTTTTCCGAAGGCTCAATTATGGCGATGCCGACATTGCCAATAGCCCGCATCAGGCGATGGGCTACTGATATACCCGCCGTTCCCCCACCGACGATTAGAATTTTGTGATGCTCCACAGCAGGACTCCCAGATGTATCAGTAGAGGGCAGTGCGGTCATGGCTTGAGCCTCTCCAAGTTAGTTCTAATTGTTTAGCATGACCCAGCATATGGGAGGGTCTTCAAAGTTATAGGCTATAATTCTGCCATGTCACACTGCATTCAGGTGGCCCCAGAGGCGACCAAAGTGAAATTTCATGAGCGCACCTTACATCGCACTGTTAGTTTTTGAGGCCATTTTAGGGGTTCTCATGATTATTCTGATTCTGCTACACGCCCCCAAAGGCGATGGTATGGCAGGGATAGGGGCCGCCGCTACAGTTTTCAGTGGTAAACGCGGGGCAGAAGCCGGGCTTGATCGCCTCACGTGGACCATTTTCGGACTTTTTATGCTCGTTTGCCTGATCTTAGGCTTCGGCTTCGTCAAATAATTCCAGACAGGCGTCACTTATGTCATTCAAACTGCCAACCAAAGAAGACAAGCACGATTATGTGCATGATCAGTTTGAGCGAATCGCCAAGGGCTATGATTTAAGCAACGATGTAATCAGCGTTGGCATGCACCGAGCCTGGAAATTGCGGGCAATCAATGAGCTGATGGCTGGTCAGCGAGAAGCTAAATCCAGAGAAGCCAAAGCCAGAGAAGACGGTAGCATTGAAGGCGGCGGAGCGAGTGAAAGATACTTAGATATCTGCTGCGGAACAGGCGACTTGGCCTTGACTATAGCCAAGCAAGCAGCCGCCGGTACTAAGATCACCGGTCTCGACTTTTCGCAAAACATGCTTGATCTAGCCGGTGAACGACAAAAGCGCTTGGCACGCAGAAAAGACAAAATCAAAACAGTTCAAATGGAGTGGATCTGCGGGGACGCGCAGCAATTGCCATTTGACGACAATACTTTTAATGGCGCCATCATTAGTTTTGGCTTGCGCAATCTTA
>CALRJJ020000139.1:0-9656 GCA_943367505.1 Flavobacterium psychrophilum
CCGCAGCACCCTTCCGCGCTTTACCCCAGAGGCATTGAAAGCTAATCAAGCACTGGTTGATCTCCTCGAAAACATGGCCAAGAAAAAGCACGGCACACCAGCCCAAATTGCTCTTGCCTGGCTGCTAGCGCAGAGTGCGAATCTGGTGCCAATACCGGGCACGACCAAGCTGGCTCGTCTAGAAGAGAACATAGGCGCTCTTAAGATTGAGCTGACCGCTGCTGACCTTCGCGAGATAGAAAGTGCCGCAGCGCGAATTGAGGTGCAGGGTGACCGCTATCCTCAGCACCTTGAAGCGATGACTAATCGCTAACGCTTTGCCGGCGGTGGCATAAAGAAGGGGGCTGGCATGTCTGTGGCAGCTCCTTTTTTTGTTGTTTTCTTTTCTTTGAGGCTGTCATTTGTTGTAGGCACTATTGCCGGCGGTAAGAAAGTCGGAATGGGGGCGCCAGGTGCTTTTGGTTTGTCTTTACCTGGTAGCGGTGGAACAAACAGAGGCGGTGTCAGTTTTTCTTTAACAGCATTGAAGGGTGGTGGAATAAATAATGGTGGCACAAGCTTGTCTGCCTTTGGTGGCAGCGGTGGTGCAAAGGATGGTGGCGGCGAAAACACTACAACGGCATCAGGTGTATTGGCCTCTGGGTTCGGGGCGAAAGTAACACCAGGGTGATTGCCATAAAGAAGAGCTATGGTAGCTCTGTCACGCTTGGTGGGAAGACCGGTCTGTTTGGGGAATGAGCGAAAATACATCACATCATAGATGCAGTTTGAGTGATCAAGCCCAAGAGCGTGGCCAATTTCATGCATGGTAGTAGAGGCCATTTCGCCATTTTTGACAAAGGCACCATTGGTAAAGGCGTCAGTTGTGCGTAAATTGACAACAGCTTCGCTTAGTTCGTTTTCGCTTTGGAGCAAGCTTGTCACGCCAGCTGATACTCTTGTCTCAGAGGAGGAATCAAGAGCAGAAGCTGTCCAACGCACTTTTATGTCAGCTTCCGCACTATCTTTGACAATGATGTATCTGATTTTCTTACCTGATGCTTCACACCAGGTGTCTAGTGCTTTGATGACATAGTTGCGATAAGCGGAGCGATAGCCAGCTACACCTTTGGCTGAGCTAATGAATACTTTCAGTGGAAGGTTTTTACTTGACCAAGTCCAGAGGTGGTCTTTTTCTTTCAAGATCTCTAAATAGTCTGGGCGACTATTATTTGCACTCTTAAGCTTTTTGAGATCGTCTTGTAATTCAGAAATCAGTTGTTCTGCCTGGGTACGTCTATTGCTGTCGCTTTCTAGCTCAAGGTAGCGGCGCAACCATGAAATTGCTTCGACAAAATTGGCCTGATCTTGATAGCTTATGGCGAGATTGTAAGTGACGTTGCTATCTTTGGCATCATATTGCAGGGCTTTCTTGCCCTCGGTAATGGCTTTGTCTAGCTGCCCAGACTGGCGATAGGCGTAGCACAAATTAGCGTGCACGCAAGACGAATTGGCAGAAGGGTCGGCGCTGCTCGCTAGCTCAAGGTATTTGATTGCTTCTTTCACCTGGCCTGAGCCAAGCTTCGCTGTGCCTAGTTTGGCGCAGTCGTATGATTTCACCCGTACAAGTAGCTCTTGTGCTTGAGCTCGTCCTGCCGGGTCGGCTACTTTCAAATAGCTATTCAGTGCGGTGATGCAGAGGTCAAATCTCTCCGCCTGATAATAAATCAGAGCCAGCATGTATAAGGCATTGCTTCTCTCTGGGTTGAAATTGGCGGCCGCTTTTGTCTCGACGATGGCCTGGTCGAGATTTTTCAGTTTCTGGTAACAGTCGGCCATATCTAAGTGAATGCGTTCCGAGTAGGATGTCGGATCATAGCTAGCGGCTTGCTTCAAGAGCGCTAGAGCACTAGGATAGTTGCCTTGTCTTGACAGCTCTTCGGCCTGGGCCGAGAGCGTGTAAGCTTGGTTCTCGATGGCGTAGCTTTTGACCAAGCCTTTTCCGTGGGCCGCGGGGCTGGCGGATGCCAACCAGGTGGTCAGCAAGAGAGAGGCTGTGGCCACAGCTTGCAGGGTTTGACGGTTTCGAGATCTAGCTTGTTCCGTCACTTAGGTGCCCCTTTTATCTCTTAATTTTATACCTTGCGAAGGATAGTATTAGTCTCAGTGCGGGGATAAAATGGAAGGCAGATTCTTGGGGGTGGCTAATGGCAGATAAGCCAGTTGTGCAGGCCGTAAAACAGAAAGGCAATGAGTTGGTCAAAGCGATGCTTGATTTGCTCATTCTCGCTTTGCTAATGGGTGGTTCTGGATTTGGCGGCTATTTTTTAGGCATACATGAGCGCTTGGCCCCGGTGCAGAGTGTTCCTCCAGGCACAGCCAATGCCCTTCCACCAGCGGCGGCGTCAACTGCACCGCCGGCGAAAGGCGAGTCTAAAGCTGAGTCTAAAGCCGCAGAAGTAGTTGATGAAAGCAGCGCTAAGGCCAAAAAAGCCAAAGTTAAATATTGGATTTCATCTTCTGGCGTGGACTATACGGGCTATTCAATTACCGTAAAAATCAACGATACGCCAGTCGATAATTTCTTTGGACCTGGCAAGAACGTTGATATTACACGCTTTGTCAAAGAGGGCGATAACGAAGTTACTTTCGAGGCCAAGGCACTTGGAGCTCAGTACAATAAGCACCCTGGTGATTCTGCTTCGGTTTTGACTGTGCAATTGGTCTCCGGGCCTCATGTACAAGAGAATTTTGAGCCTTCATCAGTGGTATTGAGCTACGCTCGCAATGCCTCTGAAAGCGACGATGTTAGTGACACCAAACATTTCACTGCGAAATAAGCATGAAAGCTAAGGGCAAATTTATTTCATTCTTGCTGGTGGTCGACACTTTCTTTGTGGCGTATGCCTATGGATTTCATAGTCGCCAAGTTTTAGTTGTCGATCCAAAGCTACCGCCAGTGGTGCAAAAGAAAGAAGTGCAAAAGGCATTGATTGAAAAGACCGAGAGTGCGAAAAATCCTAAGAATATTAAAGCGGCCGGTAAAGCACCTGCTGGCGCTGCAAAAGCTGGAGCTGCAGCGGTGACCAAGAAGCATGTTTTGAAGCAATCCACTGCTAAAGATAAGACGTCTGGCAAGTCGACTTCGGCTAAGCCCGCTGCAAAGAAGTCTGACAAAAAGTCTACTGGGCCAGCTGTTAAGGCAAAAGACCCATAGTCTGGAGTAATTATTTTGTCAGTCTAAGGCGCAGGCCTCTAATGCTGTAGCGTCGCCGGCCAGTGCTAGAGCGGGTTCTGGCTTCGGTCCACTTTGGGTAATCAACCAGACTGCCCCTAAAATTACTCCTGCTCCTATAAATGTTTGCATAGAAATGGTTTCTCCGCCAAGCCACCAGCCAAGAAATATCGCTACCACTGGGTTGACATAAGCGTAGGTGGATACATGGGCGGGATTGACTTGTTTGAGCAGCCAGATGTAAACCGAAAAGGCTATCATTGAGCCGAATACCATGAGATAGAGCCAGGAAAGGCCCGACACTAGTGAAATATGTAATTGCCCTATCTTGCTGAACTCACCGGCACAGGCAGAGCAAACAAACAGTACAAGCCCAGCAAAAAGCATTTCCATTCCTGCTGCTAGCTGCTGTGAATCGGGAAGGTGGGCCGATCTCGAATAGATAGCACCAGCAGCCGAACCCAAGCAGCCAAGTAGAACGAAAGCTACTCCGAGTAAATCAATACTTTCGGCACCGGCGAATTTTTGCGGTTCAATTAAGAATACTAAGCCGCAAACACCGGTGATTAGCCCCATTATCACTCGCTTTGTTGGCTTGATTCCTTTTGGTTTAAGCCATTGCAGCAGTACTATGAAAACCGGCACCATGGCGACTAGTAGTGATACCATCCCTGATGGCACTGTTTTTTCTGCCAGTACCACCCCCATGCTTCCCACTACTAATAGTAAGGTGCCGAGGGCTAGTGTCGGCAATATGTGTGTGCGATTTGGTCGAGGGCTGCCACGAAACAGCATCCAACTGCACATGATTAGTCCGGCTGTGAAAAAGCGCGACGCTCCCATCAAGAATGGTGGAAAACTTTCAAGGGCAAACTTAATGGCAATGTAAGTTGATCCCCAAATCAAATAGATCGTAAGAAAAGCAAGAATGATACGAATTCTGCTTGGTTTTGTTGATTCCAAAATGTTACCTGCCGGGGCGTCGTTCATGGCAACTCTAATTCTACTGTGAAAAAAGCAGAGAAGACCTAGGTCTTCTCTGCCAGTCGAACTCTAAATTGTTGCCTTTGCTCTCTAGCTAGAGGCTGAGAGTAGCGAACTTAGTTTATTTGATGTCTGTGAAGCATCTTCTTTTTCAACAATCTCTGCTGTGCCAGGCTCAAGGTCATGGCCAGAGAGCCAACCATTGGCTGAGACAATTGCTGTTCTCAAAGCATCTGGCTTGGCGTCATCTAGTGCTACTTCTTTGTAAAGTGAGAGAAGTTGCATAGTGGTCATCAAGCAGACGTTCTTCTTGGCTGCGTATTCGGCTAATTCCATTTCCTCAACTGATGAACCGCCGCCGGTTGGTGGCTGGTCGCTTATTTTGCTGACGATCAAGATGCCTTTAGGCTCGGTTCCTTTTTCGCACCAATAGCGGGTTTGCGAAATAGATAGTTGACCGAGGTGAGAGCGTTCAGCTTGTGTGGTTGTCCAGATTACGCGAGCAATACAGACATGTTTGTCATCAACTTCAAGTCTTAGTTCATGCTTGTCATCGGCTGCAATCGTAACTTTCCAGCCAACTAAACCAAGCACCTTGCCACAAGCTTCAACTAGTTCGTCACCAGTTGTTGTAAGCAGAGTATTGCGCACCCCTTTGGTTAGAGCTACCCGGGTTTCAACATCGCGAATTTTTTGCTGCGCGAGTTTTACCTGTTCATTCAGTTCATCGAGCTCAGTATTGAGCTTTGCGATTTCATCTGAGAAATATCTTTTTGTCCAATCCGGCACGTCAGTAGCCCCCGCTCGTTGTGTCATTGCGTCGTCTAATTTGATTGAACCGAGATCTATGCTAGAAGACTCGCCAGGTAGTTTGGCGGCCGCCGCTCCATTAGACCCTGATTCCCCACTGATTTCAGCGTTATGTGGCGATAAGGTAGAACTTTCGGCCACGGTGACTTCAGGCTCAGCTTGCGCCAATTCGGCTTCGGTTTCCTCTTTCGCTTCCTCTTGTGTTTCGGCGACTGCTTCTGTCACTTCCGCCGCGGAGTTTTCACTAGCTTCAACTTCTTGAGCTTTCAAGTCGGTTGCTGCCGTTGTTTCTTCTTGGCTAGAGAGGAGTCCTCCCAGTGCCATCTTAGAATCTTCCTGCTGGGCTTCTGCCTCAGCTGGCGCATCCTTACCATCACCGTCTGGGCTACTGCCAAGAGATGAGGCTAGTCCTGTCGGCTGAAGGGCCTCAAGGGTAACCGTATCGCTCGGTTTGTTCAATATCTTCGGTGGTAATTCACTGCCGTTGTTTTCAGCCGTGGAATCTTTAGCGGCTTCGGTCTCTTCAGCCGAGCTTGATTCGGATGAGCTGCTAGCATTGGCAGCACTTTCAAGAACGCTGTCAGCTCCGCTGTAAGTCGGTTCTGACATCTTGTAGCCACCAAGTACATCGGGGCTTTCTGTAGATGTTTCTGAGCTTTCTCCTGAAGATTCGCTGGTTGGCTCAGCAGAGCTTTCCATTTCTTCTAGCAGCTCTTTGTCTTGGGCCGCTAGCTTGGCTTTTACTGCGTCTTCATTACTTTGTACTACCTCTGTCGCCAGGGGCTGCAAGAGTGAAGCCAGCGAGGCCTTGGGGGCATCTGCTTTGGTCTCAATTTGAATTGAGTTGGCTGCTTCTTCCATCTTGTCGAGGGTTTTGGCGTCTGGTATGGCCATTTCTTGCGTGGCAGACTTGGAGGCGCCATCGTCAACAGCTTTAAGGTTAGCGCTGGTATCAGTCATCGGAGAGGCTTCTGCTGTCGGTGCAGGCTGCCCTTTGACCGTGATGCCTACTCCGTCGGAGCGTTCGTTGCTGATTGCGGCCACGGTTGGTGGGTTTACAGGTTCTGAGCCCGGTGCTTGTACTGCTTCAACCACGAACCAAAAGAGTGAAACTCCTACTTTTAGAACATCACCATCTTTAATGTTTTCTGGGCTGGTGATCTGGTTGCCGTTTAAGAATGTACCGTGACGGCTCTTAGCATCTTGAACTGTAAATTCATCGTTCTCATAGCTAATGATGAAGTGGAATCGAGAAATCGATTGATCGCCACTAATAACGATGTCGTTCAAGTCGTCGCGGCCGACTCGACATCTAGGCGTAGCGACTGGAATCTTCCGGTTGGAGACCAGGTCGACTAGAAATGCAGTTGGAGTGTTGTTACCTTCTTCGTTGCCCATTTTGCTGCTTTCTTCTGGAGTTGATTAGATACCTAAGGATGCTTTCTTTTGCATAATTGCGCTCAAGTGAATTGCTTTGTCACATGCTACGGCAAATGCACCAACATCAACCACATTAAATCTGTGGTCTCTATGAATGTTCCACACACAAGAGAATATTAACGCCCAAGACGCATCTGCTTATACACTTGCGACAATTTAGTTTGATTATCAGCCTCACTCTTAATATTATTTCCACTGTTCACAACTGACGATATGGGTAAATTAGTAGCAGCTATTAACCGGAGCATTACTTGAAATGACCGATTTTGTTGACTCGCAAGCCGCTTATGTGGGCACTGAGTTCGTTCAGTATTTGAAGAGCCTACCCTGGTGTCGCCAAGAGAGTGGGCATCTTGTGGCTGTTCACAAACTTACTTCAGAGATTATTGAAGTAGTGCGCGAGAGCGAAGTGAAACTTTACCCCGGCGGCATGGTAGTCAAGCTCCCGCGCTCTGTTTTGATGGGATTACAAAAGCACAGCGACGACGGCCAACCACTACCGGCTGTTCTGGTTTGGAAGACCGAGGGTGTTGAAATCTGGTTTCGTCGGCAAAAGAGTGCTGATTTCCCTTATGACACTTGGACAGATCCTGCTGCTCTGACAATTGAAAGAGAGCGCGCCATGGTCCTAGCCGAAAAACTTGGTAGTGAAGGGGCGGCAGCCTTTGCTGAGTTGGCCGAGAAGGCCAAAGAATGCCCGGCCATGATTCCGGCTTACTAGGAAAGCGCCCTAACGCCAGAAATAGTGCCAGCCATAGTCTACATTTATGCTTTTGCCGGGCTGAATAGTTTCGCTGAAAGTAAATTTGCCAATGCCGTTCATATATGACCACCAGCCGGGCCAATTGAAGTAACCCCACCAGGGGGGCAGGTCACTACCTCTCATTTCATCTATGGTATTGGTCATTGTCATGATGCCGCCCTTCGAGACGTTATCAAGGCGGCCGAGTACCTTTCTGGTAATTTCAACGGTGACAGGCTTGTTCATGTAGTTGGTCAAGGTAATTGTGCCAGCGAGATTGACTCGGGCATATTTGTAGTCTTGCCAAGTTACTGCGTCTGGGGTTCTGCTGGTTTCTTTCTCTTCTTTCTTGGCTTTGATGTCGACTGCGTTAGTGAGGGTAAGATCGGCGTTGCTGCCCGGTGAGGCATAGGTCATCATACCCTGCGCTAGAACCTCACCGTCGTTGGCGCGGTTGTTATTTTTGTTGTTGTTCTTGGCATTTGGCTCTGCCACCACTATTAGTGCCGGTGCTGTCGTGAACGGTTGCTTGCTGCTATTGAACAGGCGTATCTTGTGAATGACTTTGTTGCTGTCGGCGAGTCGCTGCTCTTCGGTTTGTCCTGAAGTGATATGACCGCTTTGGCTCTGCACCTCTGGTGGTGGCGCAACCGCAAGATCGAAGGCATAGAGATCTTTGTATTCAACATTATATTCTTGCACTGGCACGACCATGCGTTCGCCCTTCTTTAAGCTCAGGTGCTTGAGGTTGAAAACAAAGAGATCTTCGTTCTTGTTTGACTCTGTGCTGGTTGGTGCCGACTCACTTTTAGCGTCGTCACTATCTCTGGCATAGCCGACCGACTGCGACATGATGGCGTTGCTAAATTTGTTACGGAAGCGTGAGTCTTGTCCAGCATAAGATGCTACTTGGGCCAGGGTTTCAGAAAGAGAGATCGGGTCGACATCGCCTTTAAAGGCAAAAGAAGGAACGCCAACAACTAGATTGCAATTGACGTCTTTAAGGTCAGTGAGATCGTTGACTAGAGTGGCTTGCAACTGCACTTTTGCTTTGCCTTGGCCGTCAATTGTTACTTTGTAGTTTGGTATCCATCTAATACCTTTTTCCAGGTACATCATGCCAACTTTGGCTTTTGTATTGCCGCTTTGCTGCCAATCCAGTGCCATGGTCAGGGTGTTGCGAATATATTCATCTTTGAGCTGGGCATCGGGCTCAGATTTGAATGAAAGGGTTTGGATGCGATCGATTGGTACATAGCTAATTCCAGTGTCGGTTTTTAGCTTTACTAAATTGCTTTTTTGCGGCAGAAGCAAGGCTGCATCAGCATGCTCTTGGCCGGCCTTGGCTAGCTCTTCCGCTGAGCGAGTAGGAATGCCAATTATTTTGGCATCGTATGAAACAATCTTGGCATTTTCGCCCACACCAATTAGCTCATCAATATGCACCATTGCCCCAGAATTGGCGGCTATTAACTCGGGGAGGGTAAGGGCTGTTTGACTGTTGGTGATTTTTCGTCTGCCAGCCGTGACTGAATTTAGTTTTGCCTGGGGCTCCATGCTATATGGGAAAAAGGTTCCGAGTACAGGCTTGGGTAAGTCTTCAAGTACAACGTCGCCGTTAGCGGTTAGTGGCATTTGGCCTTCGTGGACGAGCAGGGCGTGGCCGTCTTTGAAGATTGTTACTTCTCTAACTGGCATATGAGCGAGGCTGTGCACCGCTGCATCGCTGCTCAGTTCACCTGTTTGGCTCTGGCCTTGTGACAGGCTTAGTATCTGGCCTTGTGTTTGTACTATTTTTGCCGTTTTTACATCACTGGCCAGGGCTGCTAGAGTGAGCTCAGGGCTGGTCAAAGTTGCCGCTACTGTGGTCAAATATAGGGTCAAGAGGTTTGATAGCGAGAGTTTTCTTGCCTGAGTCTGCATTTTTGGCCTCGTTGGGTGCTTTTCCGATTAAATCACCAGCTCCTTGGTTGCACCTCAGGAATAACCCTGAACTTGCTGTCAATTGTCGTAGAATTTTGCCTGGTGCAACTTGTAAGAGAAACTTATTTGTATGTCTTTGAAGATTGATGTTGCTGCCCAAAAGAAATTTGTCGATTTATCGGCTAAGGTGCTCAGTGGAGATTTAGCAGCGAAGACGCAGCAGGGCTTGATGCTGCTTAAAGGCGAAGGGGTCGAGCGCAATGTCGAGCTAGCTCGTCAATATTATCTAGAGGCCGCTGAGGCTGGTTACAGTGTGGCTCAATATAATTTGGGCTCTTTGTATTTAAATGGGCTAGGAGTAGAGCGCGATTACAGCCAAGCCTTGCATTGGTTTAAATTGGCGGCCAGTCAGGGCGACTGTGATGGCCAATTCAATGTCGCTTATATGTACGATCGTGGCTGGGGGACGCCACAAAGCGACGGCGATGCTTTCAAGTGGTATGAAGCTGCCGCTAAGAATGGCTCAGGGCGTGGACAATTTGA
>CALRJJ020000140.1:0-9644 GCA_943367505.1 Flavobacterium psychrophilum
CAGCAATTGAGCAGTCGAAAGCTTCTAGTAAAGCCGCTGAGATGTACGATGACGTTGGCTATCGCTGTGTCGCCATTGGTTTTCCCTTGCTTACAATCGGCATCATTACTGGTGGCCTTTGGGCTAACCACGCTTGGGGAAGTTACTGGTCATGGGATCCAAAAGAGTCTATGGCTTTGGTCACCTGGCTTTCTTATGCCGCCTACATTCACTTGCGTATCCAAAGAGATCTTTCTGCCGAGAAGCTCTCGATCGTGTCAGTGATTGGACTGCTGCTAACTCTTCTGACTTACCTGGGCTTCAACTCTTTGGGCTTTGGCGGACTACATAGTTACGGAAAGTTTAAATAAGCCGTCTTTTCTACGGAATTTATCTAGTTATAGCTTGCCCTCTGGCAACCTACTTATAGGTTGTCCTACCTGCCTTATAAGTGTTTGCAAGAAGCTTTGTTAAGGCCGTGCAAAACAGGCTTAACCTTGAGCTAATCTAGGGTTTACCCGGTTATCAAGTGGGCGTAGGAACATTTTAATAGGAGGGTGCGTCAACTCTCTTGTGACCATGAGTGCATTGTGGTCGGAAGCCAATTTGACACTAGGTATCTAATAACCAGCGGCAGGAGCCGCAAGTAACATGCCAAGAAAAGCGCAGAAAGAAGTATATAGCTCTGAGGATTTCGACGAAGTTAGCTTCGACGACGAGATCACTGTGGTTGAAGAAAGCGAAGGTGCAGAAGACGAAGAAGTCGTAGAAATTTCACGCGGCCGCTTAATCAGCACTCCAGGTGAAGATCCGGTGCAGTTTTACCTGCGTTCGATTGGTCGCATCAGGCTATTGACTGCAGTCGAAGAAATTGAGCTGGATAGACGGATTCAAATTGGCGATGACCTCGCTAAAAAGAAACTCGTGCAGGCAAATCTACGTTTAGTTGTGAGTGTTGCCAAAAAGTATCAAGGACGCGGACTACCTCTACTTGATTTGATTCAAGAAGGTAACCTCGGTTTGATTCGTGCCGCTGAAAAGTTTGACGCTGAGCGTGGATATAAGTTCTCAACTTATGCAACTTGGTGGATTCGTCAAGGTATAACCAGGGCGATTGCCGATAAGTCACGCACTATTCGTGTACCTGTGCACATGGTTGAGACCATCAACAATCTGCGCAAGGTTACTCGCAAGCTCTCTCAAGAGCTTGACCGCAGGCCAACTCTAGAAGACCTGGCTAAGGGGCTGGGAGTTAGTGTAGAAAAAGTACGCGATATTCTAGCTGCTAACCGTTCGCCTCTCTCTCTTGATACCCCTTACGGTGAAGAAGACGACAATTCTCTGTCTGAGGTAGTGGAAGATGAAAATCATTCTTCGCCAGAGGATTCGACTGCCGCTAGTTTGATGTCGCAAGACATTCGCGGGGTGTTGTCTATGCTGACGGCTCGAGAGCGTGAGATTATCATTCTGCGATTTGGACTAAATGATGGTAAGCCACGCACTCTAGAACAGGTTGGTAAGCTCGTTGGTATCACTAGAGAGCGCACTCGTCAGATTGAAATAAAAGCACTACGCTTTTTGCGTCAATCGCGCCAGGGCTCACAGCTGAAAGACTATCTGGAAGCCTAAGGTCCTGACATACACGAAATAAGAGGGAAGGCCAAGCCTTCCCTCTTTTACTAAGTACTGAAAAAATCTAGTTAGACGCGAATCTCTTGAATGACGCCATCTTTAACTAGAATTTCGCCACCTTCGAGGCGTTGGAAAATATTTTCTCCAATGCGCACTTCCACTGGATTTTCCACAGTAAATTGAGTGACGACACTGCCTACTGGCAGTTCAGAAAGAGCTTGGTTTTGACCTTGCATTTCTTCTTTGAGCTGTAAAAGACGCATCTTTTCAGCTTCAACCTGAGAGCGAATTGTTTCAATTTGCACTCGGGCATCGGATGAAACCATTCCGCCTGCTCTTTTCTCAATATCTGCTACGGCTCTTTTACCCTTGAATTCTAATTGCTGCAATTCAGCGTCAATTTGCTGAATATTGCGCAAAATCTCATTGGCAACCTGGGCCTTGAAGTTCTCAGTGACAATTGCTCTGACAGCTATTTGTCGGATGAGGCTAATTGACTCAGCCATCTTTCCTCCTAACCAAACCGAATCCTGAGATACATGACTTGCATCTATCTCGATGGCGCTAGTTTAGCAGCATTGATGTTAGTTCTCAGCGCCATCGAGGTTGTCACTAGAACTTTTCTGCTACCGATTTGGCTTGGGTGAAGAGCAACAGGTAGTCGCGTCCGCCGGCCTTGGAGTCAGTACCGCTCATGTTGAAGCCACCAAATGGATGGACGCCCACTAGAGCGCCGGTGCACTTGCGATTTAGGTAAAGATTTCCGACGTGAAATTCACGACGGGCCCGCTCTAGGTGCTGCCGGTTTCTTGAATAAACCGCGCCGGTTAAACCGAATTCAGTATTATTAGCCACTGCCAGAGCATGGTCGAAGTCTTTGGCCTTAATTATGGCGAGGACTGGTCCAAATATTTCTTCGAGCGAAATACGTGCTTCGGGGTCAACATCTGAGACCACGGTTGGTTCGATATAGAAGCCACCATCCGTAGTGTCAATCTTGTTGCCGCCAGCGACAACTTTCCCTTCTTTTTTGCCAATCTCGACATACTCAAGAATGCTGGCATAGGCTGATTTGGAGCTAACTGGACCGTAGTTGTTTGTTCTTTCTTCAGGGCTGCCTATCTTTAGTGCGTTAGTGCGCTCAACCACTTTTGCCACCACCTGATCGTAGACTTTCTCGTCAATGATTGCGCGGGAGCAGGCCGAGCACTTTTGGCCTTGGAAGCCGAAGGCTGCTGCCACAATTCCTTCTGCAGCAATGTCAAGGTCGCAATCGCTGTCGACGATGATTGAATCTTTGCCGCCCATTTCGGCCACAACTCGTTTGATCCAAAGCTGACCTTTTTGTGGCTTGGCGGCCAGCTCGTTAATGCGCAGACCAACTTCTTTAGAGCCGGTAAAGGCAATGTAGCGGGTTTTCGGATGAGTGACTAAGAAGTCGCCAACACTAGCGCCGGGGCCGGGGAGGAAGTTCAGCACGCCCTTGGGCAAACCGGCTTCTTCCATGATTTCAACAAATTGATAGGCAATGGCTGGAGTTTCAGAGGATGGTTTGAGAATGACGGTGTTGCCCGCGACGATGGAGGCGGTGGTCATTCCGACGAGGATGGCGAGGGGGAAATTCCAAGGTGGAATAACTAGACCAACGCCTAATGGGATGTAATAAAGCTCGTTCTCTTCGCCGGCGTTGGCAGTCACAGGCTGTGGTTCGCTCAACCGCAGCATTTCGCGGGCATAGAAATCACAAAAGTCAATCGCTTCTGCTACGTCACCATCGGCCTCGGCCCAGCTCTTGCCGATTTCTAAGATCATCCAAGCTGATAGTTCATGCTTGCGCCGACGCATGATTGCTGCTGCTTTCAGCAGAAACCGGGCGCGTTCTTTGGGGCAAGTATTTTTCCAGGAGTCAAAAGCGGTCAAGGCACTTTTCATCGCCTGTTCGGCCAAGTCGGTATTGGCTTTAGAAAAACTACCAATTACTTCTTTAGGATTTGACGGATTGGTAGAAACAAGCAAGTCCGCTGTTTCAATTTTTTCGCCGTTAATGACAAGGGGATACTTCTTACCCAGCTCTCCGCGCACTTTGGCAATAGCGGCTTTCATGGCCTCTTGATTAGCTGGTAGATTAAAGTCGGTAAAGGCTTCGTTGCGGAATTCTGGATTCATTTGTAAGTATTCCTAAACTGATAATTGATAATTGATACAGCATATATTCTCTAGGGCAAAGTTCGAGCAACATCAAAGTTGATTTAGGCTTTGCTCTTGCTTGCCTGATCAAATTAGGTAATTAGCTTTGTCCGCAAGAGTGCAAGCGTTATACTAAATGATGGCTTTTATGGTCTGTCAGAGAGTGAGTGAGAATGAAGCAGTATCTCGATTTAGTAAAGCATGTACTTGAAAATGGTGAACAGCGCACAGACCGTACTGGAACTGGCACTATTTCTTGCTTTGGCCTGCAAAATAAATATGATTTGCGCGAAGGATTCCCGCTTCTGACCACTAAAAAAGTCAATTTTGCCGCGGTTGTGCGTGAACTGCTTTGGTTCTTGCGGGGCTCAACCAATATCAATGACGATCTAACGCAACATACCTCTATTTGGGATGCTTGGGCCAATACCGAAGGCGAGCTCGGCCCCATTTATGGCTATCAGTGGCGCAGTTGGCCAAGTGAAGATGGGCATATCGATCAGATAGCTAATGTGATCGAGCAAATTAAAAATAATCCTGATTCAAGGCGATTGATTGTCACTGCCTGGAATGTCGCCGATATTCCTAAAATGGCCTTACCACCTTGCCATATGATGTTTCAGTTTTATGTCATTAATGGCCGTCTAGATCTGCAGCTCTATCAGCGTTCTGCCGATATTGCCGTTGGTGTGCCTTTCAACATCGCTAGTTATGCCTTGCTCAATATGATGATCGCTCAAGAATGTGGCCTAACCCCAGGGATTTTTACCCATACTTTTGGTGATGCCCATATTTATTCTGATCATCTTGATGGCATTAATGCTCAGCTTAAACGCGAGCCAGGGCCCTTACCTCGAGTCACTATTGCTAACAAGCCAATATTTGATTTGAAGTTTGAAGACTTTGAATTGCACGACTATGTGCATCAAGGTTTCATCAAATTCCCCGTGGCTGTCTAAAGTGCGAGAAAAATTCGACATCATTGTCGCTGCTGATTTGAACCTTGGTATTGGCAAAAACAATGCCTTGCCGTGGCGCATTTCTAAAGACTTGAAGTATTTCAAAGATCTGACCAGCGCAACGCCGGTGCCAGAAGTATTGAATGCCGTTATTATGGGAAGAAAGACTTGGGAATCAATTCCTGCTGCCCATCGTCCTCTTAAAGGCAGAATCAATATTGTTCTGACGAGCAATCCGAACTATCCGATGCCAGAAGGACATTTTGTCAGCCCCTCCCTTGATCAAGCTCTGGAAATGCTCATACCAGCGCCAGTAGATCGGGTCTTTATTATCGGTGGTGCCCAGGTTTATAACGAGGCCATGCAGCACCCAAGTTGCGGTTTGCTCTATCTCACACAGGTTCGTCACGTGTTTGACTGCGATACATTTTTACCCCCGTTCAAGCAAGTTTTTCAGCTTCTTTCCTGTTCGGAAGTGGAGTCTGAAGACAATTTAGAGTTCTGTTTTAAGGTCTACGAATTCAACTTCCCCGAATATTTGATGACAGAATAAAATGGAAAAGCGAGCGCTAGGGCTATTTTCATTAAATGGTTTCGCCTTCTTTTTGGCTGTAGCAACAGCCTTCTTTGGCGCCGAGCAAATTCAAGCTGGTCCCCAACCAACAGCTTCCAAGAAAGTCGCTGCGCCCACGGCTGAAGAGATAAAGGCCGGCAAGATGCTGTTTGTAAAGGCTACTTGTTGGGGCTGTCATCCCCATGGTGAAAATTCATTGAATGGCGATAAGCCGCTTAAGGGGCCACGATTCGCTAAAAAATATCAGAGTGACGATGAGCTTATGGCAACCATACGCCGCGGTAGCGTTACTAGAGGGATGCCGCCCTTTCCTGTAGAAAAGCTATCAGAGCAAGATCTAAGACAAATAGTTGTCTTTATCCGCTCGCTTTCTTGTAGTGCTAAACCGTGATTTTTGGTAGAAAAAAAGAGCCTGAATTCACAGCAGATTTGGTACTGCAACTATATTGCCAGGGTATTTTTCCTATGGCTGATAGCCACGGCAAGATCTCTTGGTACTCACCAGATCCCCGTTGTATTTTTGATTTCGATTACTTCCACGTCTCTAAACGATTGATGCGTACATATCGTCAGGGTGTTTTTGAAATCAAGGTTAATCAAGCCTTTGAAGAAGTGATGTGGGCCTGCGCTGATCGCGAAGAAACCTGGATTAACGAAGATATCGTTCGCGTATATAGCCAGCTCAATCAGCACGGCTTTGCTCACTCGGTAGAAACCTACTTTGAAGGTCAGTTGGTGGGCGGACTTTATGGCGTTAGCATTGGCGGTGCTTTTATGGGTGAATCAATGTTTCATCGCATGACCGATGCTTCTAAAGTGGCTCTGGTCTTTTTGGTAGAGCGCATGAAAGAACGCGGTTTTGTTTTGCTTGATACCCAATATACAAACAAACACCTGGCCACTTTCAACGCTCGGAACATTCCCAAGGATGAATATTTGACCAGGTTGAATGCTGCTTTGGCGCTAGACTGTCGCTTCGATTGAAGCAACTAGTGATTCTATTTGCCAACCATCTTTTTCATGCCATTGCCCATAGCTTTGAAGCCAGCAGCAAGACCATGACCAATTTTTCTTGGTGCCCACATAATGCCATTGCCGACAGCTTTGGCGCCTGATACCAGTTTGTTGTCATCAGCTGCAAAAGCAGCATTGCTAGAAGCAACAACGGCCACTAACAACATTGCTGCTACTAAAGATACTGTTTTCGATTTCATTTTTTAGTTTCCCCGATTGATAAGGCTGAGAGCCATTTTGCCATCATTTCTCAGATTTGTAAAATAGCAGAGTTTTTACCACTATTGGAAGAGACTGAGTATTAGGGTCTGCTGAGGTAGATACTGGTCTACCAATATCAATGTAATCACCCTCAGCCACATTGATACCGTCGACTGTAATTATTCTCTTATCTATTAACATGCCTTTCAAAATCAAACTCAAGGCCATAGCTAAGTCGACGTCTGCCACAAGCACGAAGGGTTCACAGGCCTTAGACGTTACAAAGACTTGCGCCAGTTCAGTGGCTAAATCTTTGAGAAAGGTAAATGAAAGCATTTCTTTTTTTATGCCAGTCAAGACCAGGGCAACCGGGAACTGCTGCCACCGATGTTCCCGTTGTTGCATTTGCTGATTTATCTGTGTCGCCACTGAGCTACGTGTTGTGGCATCAACTTTGATTAGTTTGAGATTGCGCAGCGGTAAATTTTCTGCACTGAAGCCAATGGTGGATCCGCTTAGCTGGATGGTATGAAGTCCAGCTCCAATAACCGTAGCGCGAATGGCTCTTGGTGCGATTTTGTATGCAGTATTTTGTTTAGTCAGTTCAGCTGCCAGTGCCTTTGCTAAGAAGACACCGAGATCGCTGAATTTGGTCAGATCAGTTTCAGCAAATGCGCTTGCTACTCCACCACTCAACCAGATTTCGTCAATCTGAATTTGCGGTTGTGAGTTTGACAGGGCACTGGTTAGCATCAGCTCTGGATAAGTTGTAACAGCCTTTGCCGTCAGTAAAATCGTCTTTGCTAATTCTTGAGCAAATTGGCTCAATAAGCCAGTCTCTATGGTATTGCCTACGAGCAACTCACTGAAATGTGGATTGCTTGTAATTACTAGCTGCGCACTATCACTAATCGCACTGATGGTCTTTTTCGTCCAATCAAACTGCAACATTCTGCCGCCGACATTGAGGCAAGCTGTTTCTCTAATTGTGCCTTCTACAACCAGAGCATAATTGCTGGTACCGCCGCCGATATCTATGTTCAGAATTGTCAGACCAGTTTTTTGCGAATAGTCTACGGCCTGCGAACCCCTCGCGGCCAGAGCACTTTCAAGGTGTGGGCCGGCGCTCTCAACGACAAAACTTCCGGCTAGTTCTGCTAGATGCGCGCTAACAGCTTCGGCATTGCGAGCCCGAGCTGATTGACCAGTAATGATTAAGGCTCCTGTATCTATGTCGCTTTTGTTGAGACCAATTGTTTGATAGGCCCTTTCAATCAACTCAGCAGTTTGCTTTGCTGCAATTTCTCCTGTGGCAGTGAGAGGTGTGAGCAATACTTCGCTTTCGTAAATAATTTCGCGATTAGTGATCGCTAGATTCGGAGCGGCATTAACCAAGGAAGCATTGGCGAATGTGAGCTTTGTTACTACTAAATGTGAAGTGGTTGTGCCGATGTCTATACCAACACTAACTAAAGCATTTCCTAGCGTTTTCTCTTTTGAGTCTAGTGACATGCCTTAGCCGAGTTGTTGCAATCTTACGCCCGACACTTTCTTGTCGAGAATACGTTCAATTGTTTTGACTATGAAGGCACCGGCCTCTGTCGGCGGAGTGCCGCCTTTGTGAATGTTCGATACAACAGTGCGATCGGAGCTAACCGTGTGAGGGCCAGGATTGTAGGTTATGTATGCAGATAGTCCGCTGGCACAGGAGAGACCCGGACGCTCACCAATTAAGTTGAGGGCTACTTTGGCTCTGAGGCTATGGCCGATTTGGTCGGCGATTGCTACTCGGGCATATTTGGCAATTACTATTTGACCAACAGTAATTTTACTGAGAGCAAAACCATATTCAATCATTGGTAAGAGGTCGAGGAGATTTTCTTCTACGGCAAGAGCTGAGAGGCCATCGCTTACAACTATCTGTACATCAATGTCGCTGGGGCACGTCTTCTGCAGTTGGCGGATAGTGCTTTCTTCTGTCCGTTTACCTTTGGGCGGATAGAGAATAAAATCGTGGCGACTTTCTGCCGTGGTTGTGATTATGGGAAATTGTCTTGCTTCGGCAAATTGCTCTAAAAAGCTTTGGCTGATTTCGCTGTTAACGGCATCTCGTGCTAGGGCGTGGTCAGCTCGAAAGCTAAGCCAGGTAGCCGTCAATGGGCGAGAGCCTGTGCGCGATACACCGATTCGCGCGGGAGTAAGAGTCTTGAGCTGTTCTGTTCTTGCCTGCATATGCCATAGGGTACACTATTTGTTTTGAAGCTATTTTAAGACTGGTGAAAAATTGATCAAGCTCGATACTAAGATAGGCGGTCGCCACTATCAGTTTGCTGAGATCAAGGGCGTTCTAGCCCAGGCCAATGAAGAAAAATCTGGCGATCTACTGGCTCAAATCGGCAGCCAGAGCGAGATAGAACGGATAGCTGCCAAGAGTGTCTTGAGTCAGTTGCCGCTTTCTGTTTTGCGTGATAAACCGGTTGTAGCTTATGAGCAAGACGAAGTTACTCGATTGATTGACGATAGTCTTGACCCTCAAGCCTATGCTCGTATCAAAGATTGGACAGTAGCTGAGCTTCGAGAATTTTTACTCGATAGCGACACAGATCTCAAGATGATTGAACAGATCCGCTGGGGTCTCAGCGGTGAGATGGTGGCAGCTGTTACCAAGCTAATGTCTAATCTCGATCTGATTTTGGCAGGTAGGAAATGTCAGGTTGTGGTCAAGGCAAAAACCACACTAGGTTTGAGTGGAAGATTATCTTCGCGGCTCCAGCCTAATCATCCAAGCGATTCTATTGATGGCATCAAAGCATCTATCTTTGAAGGGCTCTCTTACGGAGTTGGGGATGCTGTTATTGGTATCAATCCGGTTTATGACAGTGCGGACACAGTTGGACGACTACTTGAAGAAACCCACAAGATCATTGAAGCACTGAAGATTCCCACTCAAAATTGCATTCTTTCTCATATCACGACTCAAATGAAAGCGATTGAAAGAGGTGCGCCAGCTGGTTTGATTTTTCAAAGTATTGCCGGCAGTGAAAAAGGCAACAAAGCTTTTGGTATCGACATTGATTTGATCAAAGAAGCATGTGTCC
>CALRJJ020000141.1:0-9587 GCA_943367505.1 Flavobacterium psychrophilum
TTTACTAGTGCTAGTTTGTAGTGCGGTGACCAATCCAGCGCTCTTTCGAGTAGTTCGATTGCTCGAGCATAGTTGGTCGCATTGATGGCCTTGACCGCCTCATTGTTCAGGGCAATTGAGGCGTCACGGTCTGGGAAACCCGTAGCGGTATAGTCGTTGTTGCAGAGCTGGTCATTACCCAGGACGAGGCTAGCGATATCTTTCTTGCTTCCTGTCCAAATCTCACATTCATGTCTCGATGACGAAGCTGTGGCGTCGGAGGGGGTATTAGTTTTGTTTGCTGAAATTTGTGGCGTGGCAGGAAGGCTTTGCTGATTAGAAGCATTTCGCGATGCAATGGTTTTGCCAGATTCGCTGCCAATTTTGTCAGCCTTCGTAGCGCTTGTTGCCTTCGTAACTTGCAACTCGAGTGCTCCTACATTACCGACATCATCCCAAAGAAAAACAGTTGTGCGACCAGGTCTCTTTCCTATCAGTGCAATTTGAGTGCTCGAGAGCATCAGTGGCTCGACATTGCCTGGGTCTGCTAAGGCAATGCGCACTAGTGAATGGCTGGAATTATAGAATTGCGCTTGATAGGGCTTTAGGGTAATAATTTTGGATGGTTTCTGCTCGAATAGTTCCAAGGGGTTAACCGCTACTGGCGGGAAAGGAGCCGCATTTCTTCCTCCATTAAGGTGCTTCTTGAAGAAGTTGCCGAAAATCATGAACGTCGAAAGCAGCCGGCCGAAGCGCTTTTCTACACGTAAATCAAGAGCAAGGGTATTGCCCAATTGGTCCTGAATTTCAAAGTCAGTTCTGCCCGGTGCCTTTCCTAGCAGGACGAACTCATTTTTTGCAAATGCGATGGGTTCGGCAATTCTTGGGTCTGTGGTGTTTATCTTGACGATGTTATTTTTCGATCTGAAGGTCCGCGACTGAGAGGCGATTAGGTCTAAAGTCCTGCTTGCTTTCTGTGTTTTGAATCCACTGGTGATGACCGCCGTCTCGCCTCCGGGAAAGCTAAGAGTGTCTTGGCGGGTTTTTCCGGCGTCGGCTGATGGTGCGACTGGCGTTGCAGTCTGCCGTGCTTGGGCCTTTCCCTGTGCTGACGGGGGCGCTGACCTTTCTGCTAGTATTCGCGCAAGTTTTTCCAGCTCGACAGAGATTTTTCGCTGATAATTGCTTGCGCTCTCTTCTCTGGGGTCGGCGCATTTTGTCAGCTCTAATTTGCTTCTTCTTTGGGACGATTCGGAACCATTGGCCCGCTGTTCCATCAGACGGTCAAATGCTGCGGTAGGCCCTTCGTGCAGGAGAGAATTGAGCCTGTCTTGGCTGTGTCCAATCAGTACCGTAATGTTAACTTCGCCGCCCTCGTCGTCCCAGATTTGAATAGTTGTTTCGCCCGCTGCCTTACCGAGCAAAATTATGGTGTTTTCGCCCACTACTACTGGTTCGGCTATGCCAACATCGCCTACAGATGTTCTGATGATTCTGTTTTTGATCAAGAACAGCTTCGACTGCGAAACATTGATTTCAATGGTCTTGGTCTTTTTGTACTCTTCAAGCTCTAGTTGGCCAGCTGCCTGCAGCGGTTTGGGTTTTTCCGGGTGTCTGGTTGCGCTGGTCGAGGCATTTGAGGCATCTGTTGGAGCCGCTGTACTTGGTTCTGCTATGGCTGGCACTACTGAAGCAATTGCCACCGTGTATGCCATGATCAGTGGACGCAGGTGGCACTTGATGTATTGCGAGTGGAACTGCATTGGCGCGACCTGCTGTATAGCTTTAACTATACCCGTTTCGTGAAGGTAGGCTTTCTCGTTCTTTAATTTCTCTGCCTAAGTCGATAGAAGGAGGTTCGTGCTACATCTTTGTGTCAAAATTGACCAATGCAGGACGATACCACAACTTTTTTTCTCCAATCTGAAGAGAAAATTCTCTATCAGCCCGGCGACCTGGTCGGTGATTCTTATGTCTTGACTTCGCTTCTGGCCAAAGGTGGAATGGGTGTGGTTTACCGTGCCCGGCACACGCAGCTTGATCGCGTTTTCGCGCTTAAGATTTTGGCTCCGCTGGCTCTCAATGATGTTAATTGGAAGCGCTTTGAGTTAGAAGCACGCACCCTTGCGAAGTTGCAGCACCCTAATGTGGTGCAGATTTTTAACATGGGAATAGATCGCAAGGGGTGCCCATACTATGTTATGGAACTGCTTGATGGTCGTGCAATTTCAGAAGTGCTCGCTGAAGATGGGCTGCTGGAGTTGCACCAGTTTGTGCAGTGTTTTGTCGATGTCTGTAAGGCTCTGAAATTTGTCCACGATAAAAACATTGTGCACCGCGATATCAAGCCTTCGAACCTAATGCTGATCAATTCTAATCAGTCAATCAAAGTGACTAAAGTAGTCGATTTTGGCATTGCCCGCTTGGTTGGCAATGAGGAGCTAAGCAGCCAGGGCTTGACCCGGCCTGGCGAGGTTTTTGGCAGCCCGCTGTACATGAGTCCGGAGCAGACCTTGGGCTTGCCTGTTACTAAGGCAACAGATATCTATTCTCTTGGTTGCGCCATGTTTGAAATATTTTCCGGTAAGCCACCATTTAAGGGTTCATCGGCGCTTGAGACAATGATGATGCATCAACAGCAATCCTTGCCGCAGCTTAAGCGCGATGATTGTCCGCCGGAGGTGGTGGATGCTGTGGAAGACATTATCGCCTGGTGCATGGCTAAGAAGCCCGACGATAGGTTCAATGATGTGGAAGAAATCCTTCCATTGCTCGATGATGTTTCGCGGTTACTGGGTGGCGGATTTAACAGTTTGCGAGCTGCGCAGCCGGTAGTCTCTGGCGCGGTTGTTGAAGAGAATTTTGAGATTACTTCGGATACCCTGTCTCAGGGCCAAACCAATTCTTCAGTTTTTTCCTCTAAGCTGAAATTCGTTGTAGTTGGAATCGCGCTTCTAGTTGTTGTCGGCGGTATTGCTTTCATATTTCGGCCAGCCAAGAAGACTCCTGTATCCTCTACTTCCATTGTTTCTTCCAGCGGAATAGAGGTATCTTTACCAAATGTTGATCTGGACAAGCCAGACAGTTGGCTTCTTTCTAAGGCACCTATCTCAAGCAAGGCGTCGGTAAATAACCATCCCTGCTTGGTATTCGAATTCTCACCTCGGGTAGGCCTATTCCATATTTCTGACAATGGAATGGACCAAGATTTTGCTATTGGTCATATTGTTCGCAAGACTGACAAGCCTGTTTTTCTTTTTGCCGGCGAAGAATTGAAAAATTATCCCCAGGTTTATGAACGGTTTCACCCCGAGTCGATTCGTTATCTATCTATTAAGAATACTTCTAAGCCGCCCGAGATAAAGGTCTTGAGTACGTGGAAGTATTTGACAGGATATGATTTTATTGAATGTCATATTGCCGATTCTTACTTTCGACAACTGGGTCAGCTTAAGTCACTCAAGGAGCTTTTGCTAAAGCGCACGCAGTGTTCTTCTAAAGCACTTGTTGCTAGTGGGGTTTTGTCTCGATTGGTTAGATTGTCTCTTGATCATATAGATGAATCCTCTGGCATAGTGGAAGGTTTGCGAAATTCTAAGATGATCTCGACCCTCATTCTTAAGGGCGCAAGGCTTGGACCGAAGGATGCTGCAGCAATAGCTAGCCTCTCTCGGCTGAATGAACTTGATCTGCGTAATTGCAGGTGTACAGGAGCTGTCCTCAAAGCCGCTTCCACTCTCCGTCACTTAACCAGTTTAGATATTCGTGGGGTGGAACTTGCACCCGGCGATCTGATTAATTTGCGTGGTTTTAAGAATCTAACTAATCTGCGTTTTTACAAAGGTCAATTGCCGCATGAGTTAAAAGAGGAGCTGGTGAGACTTTGTCCTACGGTTCGTCTTGTTGAGGATTTAAAGGGTTCTCGTAGGGCAGAAGATCGCTAGTGTGAAAGGTTTTGCGACACAGATTTTGTTATTCGAAAGACATCAATCTGATTTTTCTTTTGCCTCGTTAGTTCAGTTGCCTTGCTCATCTCGACTTTGCGAGTGATTTTTAATCCAATCACACAGGCTGTTGAGTAAGTTGTTGCTGAACTGGCCTTGCTCAAATAGCAAGTGTTGCGAGCGGCCGATTAGCGATAGGTCTTTGTCTAGAGTGCCTATTCTTCTGAAGAGATTGATGGTGCCTTCTGGTTTTATCAAAAGATCGTGTACGCCTTGGTACATAATCACCGGGGTTTTCGTGATTTGGGCCGCCATTTTTCTGTTGTGCGAGAGAAATTTACTGACTGCCAGAAACTCTTCGGGAGTGGCTGTAAATCGGCTTTCTGGATCCTCAACTAATTCGTGTTTTAGAGTGCTGTCAGTGGTCTCGCGGTTCACCACTGCTGGTGCTGCGTTAATCGGTTCTTTGTTGCCGGTGACCATGGCAAGTCCAATTTTTGAAGTAAGTTTCCATTGTCTATATCGTTTTGATGATGGCACAGCGGCAATCAGTCCATCAATTAACTCTGGATGCATAGCTGTAAGCTGGAGCGCGATTGAGCCGCCCATTGATTCTCCCAACACAAATATAGGTAAACCAGGATTATCGCGGCGAATTGTTTTCAGCGAATTTTCTAGGTCTTCGATGGTTTTCACCAGGTCAATTCTGTCTCTGGCTTTCATGCTGGTGTAGGCACCGAAGCCTCGCACATCGTAGGCGTAGACTAATAAACCTTGCTCGGAAAGCTTCTGGCCAAGCTCTTTGAATGAGCTTCTGTGCAAGCCGAAACCGGGAATACACACCACGATTCCCTTAGCTTTGACATCGGGATTTACCCACTGCATTGCTGCTGGCTGATGCATGATGATGCGTTTTCTCTTCCAGGGCAGTTCGCTGTGAAATTGACCTAGTCGATGGTGGCTTACGTGCGGCGGAAGAGCCTCTGGTGGCGTTGTTTCGCCTGTGTAGGCTGCTTTCAATTCAGGGTCTGGTTTTTCTGTACCGATGCCGACTGTGCGTTCTGTTAGTCTGGCAACCAATTCTTCTTTGGAATCTTTTGTCTTACCTTCTAACTCTCCCACCAGGCGGTCGCGGTCGGCTAAGCGGAAAATCCAAACCGAGCGATCAAAGCACTGTTTCGCTTTGTCTTGCTCGTTGCGAGCTTCGTAGACATCAACCAGAACTCTTAGTGACCAGCCATATTGGGTTGATAATGGGCCATATAAATAGCGATCGCGCCAGGCCATTTCTTCATAGATGGGCAAGGCTTCCTTTATGCGCTTGCTTTTGAAATAACAGGCGGCAAGCCCTTCTAGGCTACGCATATAGATTTCTAGATATTCTCGTTTTCCTTGACTGAGTGCTAAAGCTTCTTTGAAATAGCGAATACTGGGGTCGTATTTCTCTAGTTCATAATAGACATCGCCCAGGTCTACAGTCAGTTCTGCTGTCAGTCTAGCTTGTTCCTCGCTAGTTGAATTGACTTCCTTTTTGTGCAACTTATAGGCGGCTTGATAGTGCTTCATGGCCAGTTTGATATGGCTATTTTGATAGGCTGCCGAGCCCGCGCCAAGATGAGCTAGTACACGGTCTTGCGTTGATGCACTGCTGAATTTGCTGGGGTCTTTGCCAGATGCTTTGCTATGTTCTGTGCCGCGTGCTTTGCAGATCTCTTCAAAACGACAGACGGCCGAATCATATTGCTCAGCCTGGTAATCTTCGACAGCTTTTTGTAGTGCGGAAGCTACTGCTGTGGAGCTAGTAGTTAATTCGGATTTGTTTTCGCTAGCATTATTTTCACTGGCATGCTTTTCACTAAAATTGTTATCTGTGCTCGCGGCCCAGGCGGGGCTGATTTCAAGGCAGATCGTGGTCTTAGCTACCATGGCTAGTGTTAGTGCTGTGAGCAGGATTGTTTTAGCCGGCTGTGTTTCAGATCGGCTGGCTTTAGTTCGCCTAAGTTTAAGACTCATTGTTTTCTTTCCGCTCTTTGAGCAATTCACTCATTGGCTTGCCATCTGGATTGGCAATAATTGTTTTTCTGCCACCAGGAAGCAGTATCAAGCCAATTATCACAAATGGGCTGGCAAAGGCAATTCTGAAGAAAAGGGGCAAAGTGCTATCGCCAAAGACTAGCCAGGCAAAGGGCGTAAGCATGCCTAGCAAAATTATTGCTGCAACAAATTTGTATAACAATGACCTTGCCAGGTTGAGGCATTGCAGGCCGATGGCAATTCCCGCGAAGAAGACGGCGCAACCGATTGCTGTCATCACCCAGTACGGCGCGTGCAGAGAGTGGGCGGGAATAGGGAGGATTTTCAAGCCAATGGCAAGTGGATAGAGGCCTACCGCTGCCACGAATAATGCTGTCAGCGGCGTGGGTTTGTGTGTATTTGCGATTCGCTCTGCTTGTAATTCTGCGTCACTAGTTGTGCGCCCGCCCCTTGCTTTTGCGCCGACTTGAAAGTTTTGACCACCGAGCTGTAGGTCATTGTTAGTGTTGTTTTTTCTTCGCTTGGCCATTTGCTTATGTCAGACTTGGCAACAGAGTATCTCATAGACATAGTACGGTAGAATGTCGCTATTACTAATCTAAGGGAAGCCAATGTCTTATAAATCAGCCAAATCCCGCCTTGTCAAGCTGGTGCCTGCTCTTTTTGCAATGGCCATGGTTCCCTTGAGCGTCTTTTCCTTGAGTCTGGCTTCTTTTAGTGCCAGTGCCGCTCAGCCGGTGACAGGCCTGACTTATGACGGCGATCACGACGTAATAGTTCTTCCCACTTGCGATCTTGCTGTTCGCTATAACAACAAGACCTTTCTGCCAGTCAAAGCTAAGTTGCAAGATGCCACAAGTTCAGCCTTTCTCAAGATTGCTCCTGATAAGGCAGTTAAGATCTGGGAAGACTATGACTCGGCCAAAATGACCGCAGCACCAGAGCAGATTTTGATTGAAGCCTATGATGTTGGCAAGATTGGATCTTTTGGTTCTAGTCGCTTCAGTAAAGAATTTATGGCTGCTAATCGTGTGCGCGAAGTGCAGTTCACAAATGAGCGCATTGCCAAAGAAACGGGGCTTTCTCTTAGCGCCTTCACTGGTATCACTGCTGTCAAACCCTTTGAAGTCGCTCCTAAAAGCGGCGAGACACCCTATTATCTCTATGTCATTCAAACACCTGAGCATCTCACCATTTATGCTCGCAAGATGCGCGCAGGCAGTCGCAGTTTCGAATTAGATCCTGCTGTAATTGTCACTCAACTGCAAGTGCGTGGTACTAAAGACTGCGTTAGTAACGTCAAGCTTGATGAACAAAAAGTTGTTGCTCAGTAGAGTCTAACTGTCTGTAAGAGGGTATCTCGATGGAATCGGCAGTTGCCGTTGTAGTAGTTGGAATGATTGTTTTTCTTGCTCACCTTTTTGCTGTGGGCTTTGAGAAGACACGCATTCCAGATGTGCTGCCCTTGGTAATCTTAGGGGTTTTGTTTGGGCCGGTTTTTCATTTTGTCAAACCATCAGACTTTGGCGCGGTTGGTCAAGTTTTCACTACTCTTGCTCTGGTTATCATTCTCTTCAACTGCGGCCTAGAGCTTGATCTCAACTTGTTGATGAAGTCGTTCTTGCCGGCTCTCAAGCTTGGTCTAATTACTTTTGTGGTCACCGTTGGCACCACGGTATGGTTGGCCATGCAGGCATTGGGCCTAGGGCCGATTGAGGGCTGCATTCTCGGTTGTATTGCCGCTGCTTGTTCGCCGCCGGTGGTAATTCCGATGTTGGCGAAGTTGAGCGCTACTGAACAAACTCGTACCATGCTCATTCTTGAGTCTACAATTTGCGAAGTGCTAGGAATTGTTACCACTTTGGCCTTCATCAAGATTGCGACCCAGAGTGATATTCAGCCAACAGCTATGGTCGGCCATATCATTGCTTCCTTCATCATGGCTGCCATGATTGGCTTTGCTGCTGGGGTTGTCTGGTCAAGTCTTCTCAAGGTGGTGCGCCACGTAGAGGACAATATCTTCTGTACTCCCGCTTTTGTTTGCATCGTTTTTGGCACGGCTGAGCTCTTCGATTACAGTGGCCCTGTAGCCGCTCTGGTCTTTGGTTTGGTCTTGGGCAATATCAAAGATTTGACCTTCTTGAAGAATGTACCTAAGGCTCAGACAGTTAGTTTGACCTATCAGGAAAAGACGTTTTTCGCAGCTCTGGTATTTTTGCTCAAGTCTCTGTTCTTTGTTTATGTCGGCTTGTCGATGCAGTTCAATTCATGGCATCTGGCCGGAATGGCAATGCTTCTGACCGTTTGGACCTTGCTAGTGCGCTTAATTGTTGTGCGCTTTGCTACCAGCAAGACCCTTTCTACTTACGACCGGTCATTGGTATCGATAATGGTGCCAAAAGGATTGGCCGCGGCGGTTTTAGCCTCGTTGGTATTGCAGTCGGGGGTGACCGGTGCTGAAACTATTCGAGAAGTAGCCTTCGGTGTGATTCTCTTCAGCATCTGTTTGGTGGCTGTGCTCACCTTCATGCTTGAGCGCGGCTGGCTTGATAAGTTCTTCCGCTATATTTATGGCAATTCACATGTGCTCAAGCCTGATGCCGATCAGCTTGTAACCGGACCATTCAGTCACGTTGACGCCATTGAGAGTGCTAGTAAGAAACATTCTAAGGGTGACTCTGAACTTGATGGAACCATTGGACCCGGAACTTCGGGGCCAAGTATTGCTGGGCCAGGCGGCTAGTTATTGCTTATTAGGTATTAGTCACAAGTAATTAGTTCGCTGTGTCTTCTCGGCCTGACTGGCCATGGTTTTAGAGATTCCAAAAGTGTCAGTTTTTCTTCAAAAAATCTGACACTTTTGGAAGGTGGATTTTGACGCCAGTAACTAACTTACTTTTGAGGCAGGTAGCTAATTTACAAGCCTGCCAAGCGCCGATTTCACTAAACTAGTCCAGTCTAATTTAGTCCAGGCTGAATGACTGCTCGCTGAATGGCTTATCCCATGCGCCCAGAGCGTTCTGGCCACCTTTGACTAGGCCTTCTCCAAATGTGCCAACTAGTTTCATGGCTTGGCCTGGAATGCTTACTAAAAGCAAGGGGGCCGAACCGTCTTTGTCCGTAAGTTCGGTTGAGACAGCGTCTGCATATTGGCCGACGCGATTGGCTTCACAGCGCATGATGGCAATGGGGGTGCCTAGTACCAGTGAGGCTCCTACAGCGGCGGTTCTAACCGGCAACATAGCTGTGTCGGTGAGAAACTGATGGGCGTCTGCAGCGCTTTTCTTTTCTTGTTCACCATAGTTGCTTGCATGTGCAGGAGCCGAAGAAATAGAAAGGGCAATGGCGCCGGTCAGTAATAGAGAAGAAATACTTTTCATTAGAAGTTCCTTTGAGTGGGGTTGACAGTTAGCTTACGAGGGGCCTAGGAAAATCTAGAGGGGCTCGCAACAGTTCGCGTATTGTTGGCCCTTTTGTCATAAACTGTAGGGGTGTAGATTGAACACTTGAACATTTGAATGCTTGCTTGATAGCTCCTTTGTTCAGTTGCTCAATACTTTGCAGGTAACGAATGAACTACGACATTATCGGCGACGTGCACGGCTGCCTTGATGAGCTATTAGAGCTCAT
>CALRJJ020000142.1:0-9472 GCA_943367505.1 Flavobacterium psychrophilum
GGACCAAATCATCCTGACGTCGCTCACTCACTAGATGGTTATGCCAACCTTCTGGCTGCCACCTATAGAGAAGCAGAGGCAGAACACATGAGAACCTGTGCCAAAGCAATTCTCAAAGCAAGCGTTTAAAACAATTATGGTCGGAAAAAATAAATTGGCAACAACGAAGGCTTCACGGCTAAGTGTTGCTGCAGTACCACTCGGGCTGCTGCTTGGGCTTTGCCCCTTTTTGCTCAGCGCCTGCAATCAAAGTACCGTAGAATCGAAAGTCGCCGGCACAAGCAGTAACAATACTAGTGGCAATGCTACTTCATCTACTTCTTCAAGTGGTGCAGCCCAAGCAGAAGACATAATTGCACTCAGCCCCGAAGCCATTAAAAATGCGGGCATCAAGAGTCAGCCGATCAAAGACATGAGCTACGAGAGCGACATTAAGACCACTGGTGAATTGAAAGCCGATGAAAACAATGTCTTTCACATCAATTCAATGGTGGCGGGCCGCATCACTGTCGACAAGGTAAATCTTGGTGACTTCATTCACCAGGGTCAAACTTTAGCAATCGTACAAAACAAAGAAGTGACCAAGCTAATTGGCGACTATATCCATCAAAAACACTCCAATGAAATTCAAGCAGACCAGCTAAACTCACGTCTAGAGCTTGCTAACAAAAATCTTGACCGCCTCAACAAGCTCTCAGATGAAGGCATTGCGCCACTCAAAGATGTTCTTGCAGCCAAGAATCAAGTGGATCAACTAACAATAGAGCTGCGTGGAATTAAAGAACACGATGTCCACTTAAATTCTGAAACCGATGCCATGCTTTCGACTTATGGCAAGCATCTCAGCAATTATGACAATCATAAAATTGAAAGCGAGAGCCCACTAACAGCCCCGCGAGCGGGCGTGGTTATCAAGAAAACCATTACTCTTGGCGATGTGGTTAATACCGCCGACCCACTGTATGTGGTGGCAGACCTTTCTGATATCTGGCTCGACATTACAATCTACGACAAAGATCTGGCCCAAGTAAAAATAGGACAGGCTGTCACCTTTGTCAGTGACAGTCTGGGAGGCCGTAAATTTGACGGCAAGATCAGCTATATTCAACCCTTAGCAGGGGATGCCAGTCGCACATTTCTTGCTCGGGCAGTTCTGCCGAACCGGCAGATGGCCCTCAAGCCAGGAATGTTTGGCACAGCTATAATTCACACCCAACGCAAAGAGTTTTTGCCCTACGTCGCCGACAACTCAGTGCAGCGCTACGGCAAAGAAATATTTGTCTTTGAAGATTTGGGTGCTGGCAAATTCGCCAAACGACCAATCGAGCTGGGCGAAAGATTGCTTGATGGTTACTTGATTAAGTCAGGCCTGCGAAGCGGCGCCCCTGTAGTAAATAGTGGCAGCTTGACGCTAAAAGCCGAATTCTTAAAACGCCTCAATGGCGCCCAAGAAGATTAAGAGGTTCGCTGAGAATGGAAAATTTTCTAGCCGGCATGATTCGTCAAAGACTGCTGGTGCTCACTCTATTTTTAGCAGTAAGTGCCGCTGGCGTTTTTTCCCTTCTCAATTTACCTATTGATGCCTTTCCTGACCTCGCCAACAATCAGGTACAAATCATCACAGAATCGCCTGGGCTCGGACCGGTAGAAGTTGAGCAGCTAGTAACTATTCCCTTAGAATCAGTAATGAACGGCCTGCCCAACGTTGATGAAACTCGCTCAATTTCGAAATATGGGCTTTCTGTTGTTTCAGTTATTTTCAAAGACAAAGTCGACACATACTTTGCCAGGCAGCTCGTTCTAGAACGCTTACAAAGTGCACGCGCCCGCCTGCCCGCCAACATAAACCCACAGCTTGGGCCAATCTCAACAGCCATGGGTGAAATCTATCAATATGTTTTGAGAGGTCGGGGCTACTCAGCCACTGAACTAAAAACAATTCAAGACTGGGATATTAAGTATCAACTTCGCACCGTGCCTGGCGTGGCCGAAGTTAACACCTGGGGTGGCCTCACCGATGAGTATGAAGTAGAGGTGCTACCAACAACCCTTCAACAATATGGCCTTTCAATGAAAGACGTATTTTCGGCCATAGAAAAGAACAATGACAACTTTGGCGCCGGCATCATTAATCATGAAGCTGAGCAATTTATTGTGCGCGGCTTGGGACGAGCCAATTCACTGACAGATATCGAAAATATAATTGTGCGCACTGTTAATGGCGTACCAATAACAATTAAAAACATCGGGAAAGTTTATCACGGCAGCGCTCTGCGCCAGGGCGCCGCAACCAGAAACGGGCAAGGCGAGGTCGTCCTCGGCCTAGTAATGATGCTCAAGGGCGAAAATAGTCAGGCTGTAATTGAAAGAGTAAAAGAGAAATTGAAAGAAATTTCTCAGTCATTGCCAGAAGGCATGATGATAGAACCCTTCTACGATCAGTCTGGTCTAGTAGGCGAAACAATTGAAACAGTAAAAGACAACTTGATTAAAGGCGGTGCCCTTGTTCTCATCGTCTTGCTACTGACTGTAGACAGCCTGCCAGCAGCACTGATCTGTGCCTCCGCTATTCCTCTTTCTATGATGTTCTCTTTTATTGGCATGAGACTGCTTGGCGTAACAGCCAACATCATGAGCCTGGGAGCAGTGGATTTTGGCATGATCGTGGACGGCTCAATTGTTATGGTAGAAAATGCCATGCGCAATTTGAGTGAAGCTCAAGAAGAAGCGCGCCTTCACCCCGAAGCGCCCAAGCTCAGCACCCAAGCAATAATTGAAGCTTCGGCCAAAGAAGTTTTCAGACCTATTCTCTTTGGCATTGCCATCATCACAGTTGTCTACATGCCGATTCTAGGATTAGAAGGCATGGAGTACAAACTCTTCTCACCAATGGTGGTGACTGTTTCATCGGCACTTTTAGGTTCCCTCTTTGTCTCGCTTCTGCTAGTGCCGGTTTTATCAGTGCTGATCATCAAGAAAGCGCCGAAAGAGAAAGACAACCCGATAATCAAATTTCTCTACAAACCATATGCCTTGGCCTTTAGCGTCGCCATGAAGCATAAGCTTGCCACCCTGGCTGCGGCCTTAATCATCTTTGTCGGCTCACTACTACTTCTGCCATTCTTAGGCACCGAATTTGTACCACGTCTAGACGAAGGCGACATTCTAGTTGAAATCAAGAATATTCCTAGTATCTCACTGCCCTCAGCCTTGAAAATTTCAACTGAAGTCGAGACTCTAATTCGCTCGATGCCTGAAGTAAAAACAGTGGTCTCCAGAACCGGTAGACCAGATCTTGCCACAGACCCGATGGGTGTTTATGGCACCGATTGCTTTGTCATGCTGAAAGAGCGCTCGGCTTGGCCCAAAGGCGTGACTAAAGACTTGCTCACCCAACGCATGCGCGAGCTACTTACAAAGAACATCGCCGGCGCTCAATTCAACTTCACCCAACCAATTGCCATGCGCGTCGACGAGTTAGTATCGGGTGTGCGTGCAGATATAGCAGTAAAAATCTTTGGCGAAGATATGGATTATCTGCAAAGCAAAGCCAAAGAGATTGAAACAATCATTGCCACTATCCCCGGTGCAGCAGACTTACAGGTAGAAAAGCTTCAAGGGGCAGAACAACTGCTAATTGTTCCAGACCGCGTGCGCATGGCTCGCTATGGCGTCGACATGGCCGATATCAAGACCCTGGCTGAAACAGCCATTATCGGTACATCGGTATCGCAAATTCTGGATGGACGCAAACGCTTTGATCTGAGAGTTAGACTACCGCAAGGTATTAACATGGAGCCAGACAGCGTTGCCGACTTGCTGGTAGAAACTAGTTCAGGCAAGCACATTCCTCTCTCGCAAGTGGCAAAAGTCAAGCTTGAGTCTGGCCTAGAGACAGTTAATCGAGAGCAAGGTGCTCGTCGCATCGTCGTTCAGTGCAATGTACGTGGTCGGGACATCGGCAGCTTTGTCAAAGAATGTCAGCAAAAAATCAAATCAGTAAAGCTTGACCACGGCTCACATATTACCTGGGCTGGCCAGTTCGAAAATCAAGAGAGAGCAATGCGCAAATTTGCCATTCTTGTGCCACTTTCAATCATCATCATTTTCATTCTTCTAGCCATGACTTTTGGCACAGTTAAGCACGCGCTAGTGGTCTTACTCAATGTACCCTTTGCCTTAATAGGCGGAGTCATCGCCCTCTACCTGCGCCACCTTTATCTGAGCGTTCCAGCAGCGATTGGTTTCATCGCCCTGTTCGGAGTTGCAGTGCTCAATGGCGTAGTTCTGATTTCATATATCAATCGCCTGGTAGACAAAGGCCACCCCGTCGAGCAAGCAGTTACAGAAGGGGTCAAGGCCCGCTTTAGACCAGTAATAATGACGGCTCTGGTAGCAGCCCTTGGATTTCTACCAATGTCGCTTTCCAGCGGCTCTGGCGCGGAAGTGCAGAGACCGCTGGCCACAGTTGTTATTGGCGGACTGGTAAGTTCAACTCTACTGACCCTGCTGGTTCTGCCAGTAATTTATTGCCTGGTCTGTCGGCGGCCATCTTCTTCACCTGCAGCCACGGCTAAAACTGAAGAAGACTAGACAGAGATAAGATTTTCAAGACGAAGCAGGCAGCCCTTGACATTCCGGCAAAATCGCATATTTTAGAAGATGCGAGACTTTATCTCGCTGCAGAAACCCATTACTAGATATCAACATTCACTATGAACAAGCAAAAAGCCCTTACAAGCGGCCACCTCTGGCTGCTGATTGCACTCGTATTTTGGTCAGGAAGCACCAAGCTGAGCGGAGCATGCCCTGAATCCACGAGCTCTCGCTGTCCATCAGACGACGTTGAATATAGCGCCAAAGATCCACCCAGGGATATTCCGCTGCAAGCCCTAAAAACCGGTCAATTAGTTTACAGCCCGCCTTTACCATTTTGCCAAATCACCCCTCAGCCTCTACAAGGAGCTACGTCAGGAACAATTTCACCGGGCAATTACTATCCAGATCTTGACCAATTTTTCGACATCGGATGGGCAGCTAACCAGAGCGCCCCACCCATAAACGCTCTCTACTACAATCAAATCGGCATCTGCCATTTGATACACAATCACTTTCGCGAAGCACGATTGGCCTTTGCTAAAGCAATCCAAACTGAGCAACGATTGCAGCTTGGCCTAGGCGGCCGCAAACAAATCAACAGGAAAAAAGGCAGACAGCTAGTCGACGACTTAAATCGACTTGGCGCTTGCCATAATCTTACTCAACTTTCAGAGAATTATTCGACCACAACGACCAACACAACGGCCAAAGAGCGATTAGAGCAAACCCTTAGCCCCTCAGCCGTTGAGCCTTCCTGCCGCCTGAACGGCTTTCGCCACAACTATGAAATTGCCGCGCACTTAGAAAAACAATAGTTGAAGTTGGCAACAAGTAAGTCGCGCTTACTTTACTAGAAGCTTGAGATTGCGCATTTTCTCATGGGTACCTTCTTGCTTAGAAATCAGATCAGAAGCCAGCTCGCGCACATACAAATCAGGGTCAGCTACCAACTTACGATAGTCAGCTAGACCTTTATCTTCGCCTTCTTCTAGCATTGAGATGGCAGCTTTATCACCAAAGACAGTGGCACCACCCTCAAGCAATTTAGCGAACGAACCCCAGGCACCGGAATTTTCTGCAGGCTTCCCAGCCATTGAAACAATTTTCTCAACAATGGCATCCACTCTTCGAGAGTGACACATGTGACACTGCATAAGAACGTCTTTGGCTCTTGGATCTTCTATCTTTTCAAGCGCCTGCCTGTATGTTTCTAGTGCACTCAGTTCACCCTGAAGCAAACAATTCATTTTATCCACAGCAGTTGTGGTGACATCAGTAGCCATAACACATCCTCCTTAACTTTAGTGCAATGGGCGACGGGAGGCCATAGTGAAAGTTCCCCCACAAGTAATTAAGCAGCAAAATTAAGCAGTCAAATTTAAGCAATAATAGGCAATTAAGCCATAATCAGGCTGACTTTGTGGCATATTGGCCACAGACTGATTGAGTCAGAAACTCAAATAGAAACTAAATCAGAATCTAAAATAGAAACCAAAATAGATACCAGGCCAGACAGCAAGAAGATTCCATGACGACAACACGGTCTGCCGCACTAACTCTTTTACTCTTGCTGACAAATTCATGTCCATTCACCTGGGCTAGCCCTGCCTTCAAAGAATGGGGTCAGATCAATCTCTACCTGCCTCCTGATGCTACAGACGATGAGAAAAAAATCGCCAGAATAGCAGCAGCAGGCAAACCCACAGAAGCTCTGGCAGAGACCGTAAAAGCCATCAAAGGCAAAAAAGACGCAGCACGACTTCTGCTTATGAAAATAGAACTTAGTGAGCGACTCTTGCAAGAAGAAAATGTTAGAGCCGACTTTCAGCAATTACTAGCACTGCCAATGAGCCAAACATCACTATTTCGCGCAGTCGATTTAGCAGATCATCTTGATGAAATAGAGATTGGCACAAAGTTAGGCGATCGCTATCAAAAAGAGTACGGCACGTCCTCCCCTATACCAATTCTTCTCAATGCCCGCATGAACAGCAAGCTAAAACACTACAACCGCGCTGAGCAGTTACTCTTGCCCATACTCAACAATCCCTCCATGCGCAGCTTCACTTACCCTGAGCTAGCAAGAGTTTATGTCTATTGGAATAAGCCAGAAAAGCTAATTGCCATGACTAACACAGGCCTGAGCAATCCAACATGGTTTACTGAAAAGACTAAGGTGACATTACTTACTCTAAGAGCCAATGCTTACCTTGAAACTGGTAAGTACAAGGAAGCTCTGGCTGACTACAATCTACTCATAGCAAAAGCCCCGAGCCTACCGGCTCTCTACACACTGCGAGCAAAGGCGCTGACAGCCCTGGGAGAGAACAAACGAGCAGAGGCAGACAGGCTAACTCAAAAGCAGCTAGACGCAGCAGATAAGTAAAAACCACGCCGCCAGGTCGGTCTCATCTAAATCTATCCTTTTCCCCATATAAGCTGACGGGCTTCAATGTTACTGTCGACTAACTTGTCAAGCGAGAAGCTCGCCATCTAAATGCGCATGAGGTGTTCATGGATAGATACCCCGTGGTAATTTTGGACCGCCCGATTCGAATATTTAATTTCAAACCAATTCCGCTCTTCTGCCTAATAGCCTCAAGCTTAGTAGCCCTCAAACTGTCATCTTACATCGACCCCCATCTGTACATCGGCAATCTTCCGGCCAACTTATTGACCTTTATATGCGCCTTCTCGCTAATAGCCGGCAATGTCAAAGCCCTAGAACTGAAGCCGCTGAAGTGGTGGCTAAAGAGAATTAGATACATCAGAGAACCGCTGCCCCTCTATCTACCAGAGGGTGAACTCTCTTCATCCCTCGCCGGTAGCGGCTCCAATTGCTCATGTCTCAAAATCAACAATCAAGACCTAGCCAATCTTGATGCAGTGCAGCGCCTGAAAATAGCAGACCTGATTGTCGATTTCGCCAATGATCAATCGGGCAGTCTGCAAATCTATTCGCCACCAAGCTGGGCCCAAAGCAACCCAGAACAGCGCGACTTTTACTTGATTAGCAAAGAGCTTTCAAAAGTAGAAACAGCAAACCAAGACTCGAAAGCTGCCACCCCAATGCCGTCTAGAGCGCGCTCGCGTTTTCTCAAGCTGGCCGACCGCATTGGCAAGCACGGTCTTGGAGTAGAGGCAGTCTCGGCTGTTGATGTACGCCGCTTGGTCTACGCTCAACTGAGCCCATCGCACCCAGAGCCAGATCTTCACGCCACCAATTCGATAAACAGCGGCAGCGATTTACTCTCACTCTGTGTGGCTGGTTTTGAGCATAAACCTCGCTACGTAATAATAGATGGCATGTATGTTTCAACTATTCACTTAACTAGTCTGCCGCTTGAAGTTAATTTTGGCTTGATGGACAAACTACTAGACTGTGATGCTGAGCTTTCTTTTTCAATGTATCTGCGGCCCTGCAATATGGCTGCCCTAAAAAGGCAAGCACGTTTTCGCCTTAACTGCGAGTTGAACACCGTTGAAAGATACAAGGAAATCAGAACTCCGGCCACGCACCTGGCGCACTTCAGAGCCTTTTGCGAGAGCGAAATGGCAGCCACGGGCATAGGCATCTCTGCCACTATCTATGCCGAAAACTTGAACGCCCTGGAAGGCCAAATGATGCGAGCGCAGAAGGCCGTGCATAGAATGGGCGGGACAGTCAACACCTGTTATACAGAAGAACTAGAGGCAATGATTTCAGGTCTGCCTATTTGCGAAGATATGGTGGCCTTCTCGCACACAATTACCTCCCAGGCCGCCGCTAAGTTTATTCCCTTTCTCTAGCTTCGATGGGTTTCACACTCGTGTCACATTTGTGCCCCAAAGTGAAACCTATCGAAGCGCAATTACCTGCCCCCCACTAATAAAAGCACTTCGAATGTCACCATCGATTTCAACACCAACATTCGAGGTACTGTTAAATGGACGAAGGCTACTTCATCGACCGAGACGCAAAATTGGCCGCACGCGAAATGCGTGAAGGAGACGCATTCAGCGCAGCCAGCCTGCTTAAAGAAGACTGGCAGCATATGAATCCAAGCGAGTTCGCGAGACTAATTCGAAAGACATCGGACGACAGTAGCAACTGCGCTCTAGCCACCCTGCAAATTGAAAGAGACGGTGATGTGGTCGTGCGCACACGAAACGGTGGACGCTTTTTCGCCGGCCACCTTAAATGCGAAGACGACTATCACAGCTTCCCACCACCAGTGGTAATAATCGAGCATCCAGAACATCGCAGACCACCGGTTGTAGTCATGCCACGGCCAGATGTTCATTGCCCGCCTCCTGTTGTAGTAATGCCGAGACATGATGAACACCATAGACCGCCTCTAATAATTATCGACCGCGATAGAGACAGAGGCAGACAGCCAGAGCCTTGCCAGGTACCAGAACGACCACGAGTCGGAGTCTACGACAGACGTTCGGAAGGCCCAAGTGACACATTAATTGGTGTAGTGGGAGGAGCTATAATTGGTGGTGTCATCGGCGATGGCAGAAAGAACGGCGCCCTCAAAGGAGCTCTAATAGGAGGAGCCGCAGGTGGCATTCTCGGCCACGTGTCCGATGAAATCAAAGAAAGACGCTAACAAGTATCGAACTCAGAAAAAACTTCCCCCTGGTGTTGACGAAAAAGAAAGAAGCGATCCCTCGCTTCTTTCTTTTTTTAGGAGCATAGACAAAGAGAAGAAGCCGAAACGCCGAGGATTATCCGCAGCCCTGACCACAAGTAGCGCCAACGCTAGTGCCTTCAAGTGGATACTTGCCAGCAGCATACTCAGCGAAATTGCCATAGAGTTCTTTCACTGCAAAACCTTGCTTAGCAAGCAGCAAGGCCGCTTTAGTTGATAGAGCACAAGTAATATCG
>CALRJJ020000143.1:0-9391 GCA_943367505.1 Flavobacterium psychrophilum
ACTAGTAAAATGAGCATCATTAACATTAGCAAGCTCTGGCCACGCTCGCTGCGTCGCCACGACTTTCTCGGCTTTGAAGAAACATTATTCATAAGGAGACTCTTAAATGGTTAGGCCTTGGGGATTTTCACAATACTGCTTAGCCGAAAGATGCAGTTTTATGGGAGCATTAAGCCCATCAACTTTAAATGGTATTGGTATTGGTATCAAAGGTTCGGCCGAGCAATCAGCAGAAACTTCAATCTGGTAGCTATTAACACTCTGATCAGCTGGCGTAGTCAAAGGTACAGACTGGGAGCTAATTGCCAGAGTATCGTTTTTTGTAATCAAAATAGCGGTGTTGATATTGTCTACAGCTAGACCAGAAAAACTGTTTTGCACTTGATTGATTTTACTAGCAGTTTCTGCTTTAGCTGAAGGCTTACCGTCAACCGGAACGGAGAATGAGTTAGCACGAGCCGCCGAAATGCTGGCGTAGTGAATACCAGCATACAAAAAACTTATACGAAGAAAGACTGTGGCGAGATCTATCAGAGGAAAAGCAATAACCATTAGAACTGCCCATAAAATCATAGGCAGTTCAGCCAGCATGGCAGCACGACCAGATCTCTTCAAAATACTTCTTCTCGATTTCACTAACATCTTAACGCTCCGTGTGGCCTTGAGCCGAAGAGAACTTGCCTTTCTGCATCTCAGGCAAGGGCTTTTGGCAGACCTTAAGCAAGATAGCCAACTGTTGACGAACCCGCTGATCACTAGAGGTGTTGATACCACGCTCACAGGCAGCTCGTGCCTGAAGCATTTGATTTGACGAGAAATACGACTCGGCCACACGAACTTTCAGTAAATCATTGCTACCGTCTAACTTTAAAGAGTCTTCAAAAGCTTGAGCGGCACTAGCGAATTGACCGATCTGAAAATAGCTTTCGCCGAGCCAATATAGGTCGTTGGCAGTGGCATTGCCAGAAGCTGAAATACGCTGATAGAGAGGCAATGATTGATCAAATTGAGTGGCCTGATAAGCCTGTTGTGCCTGGGCCCGTAGGCGCTCTAATTGCCCAACAGCACTAGATCCGGGCAGAACATAGGCGATTGCTGTTCCGGAACTTACGCCGGTTTCGGCACAAGCGGCCGGAGCACTGACAGTGCCTCCGAGCGATGCCGCACCTAACACAAGTGCAACTGCCACAGTAAGACCCGATAGGGAGAGATTGTTGGAAAATTGAGGATAAATCACGGTGACTCCTGTTGCTGCAAAATGACAGCAGGTTCGTTCGGTTCGCATGGGGTCATAATAGGTCGCCATTTGTGGCAAATTAGTGGCGAATCCGTGAAAAACTAACGCCAGACACGTATAAACCGCATAACGAAATCTGAGATGCTAGCTATTTTTGCGCTCAATATTGAAATACTTGGCATCGGGATGCACTACAACAATGGCCGAGGTGCTCTGTTCTGGCACTAGTTGATACTCTTCTGAGAGACTAACTTCAATGCGCTCAGGCTTGAGCAATGTAAACAGATGTGTTTGGTCTTCAAGGTTGGGACAAGCGGGATAACCAAAGCTATAGCGTGTGCCACGATAGCCCTGCTGAAAGAATTTTCGCCGATCACTGGCATCAAGATGAGCGAAGCCCAATTCAGCGCGCACTCTCTTATGCACCAGCTCAGCCATGGCCTCAGCCGATTCTACCGCGAGGCCATGGAAGTACAAATATTCAGAGTACTGATTTGCAGCAAAAAGGGCCTGGGCCTGCGCTGTGGCACACTCACCCATGGTGACAATCTGAGCTGGCAAGACATCGTATCCAGTGCTGCTGTCAGAGAAGAAATCGGAGATGCAAAAATGGCGACCAAACTGCTGACGAGGAAAATCGAAGCGCAACCATTCTTCTAGATTTTCAAGCTCAGCGAAACTTGTAGCTGGCACAAAGTCTCTGCCACTCTCTAGCCCTGGTGGCTTGTAAACGATCAGCTGATTAGCAGCCGAACGGCAAGGGAAATAACCATAAACGGCCTTCGGCTCAAGCAATTTTTGATCAATGCAGCGCTGCTTCAAGTCAAGCAACATCGGCGTGATTTTCTCTGCCACCATAGCCTGATACTGCGCGTCTGAAGTATCTCCTTGACGCACGCGGAACTGCCCACGGATCAAAGCATTTTCATTCAAGTATGAAAAGACTTCACTCAAATCGAAGTCTTTGACAGCCTTAGAGCCCCAGAATGGTGGCAGCACTGGTGCTTCAGCAACTACATTTGAACGAACAAATGGCAGATCACCGGGCTGATCAGCAATGTTCTCTTTGCCAAATCTTATTTCTTCAATATCATCATCTTCGTCGAGGTCTTCACATTCCACAGCAGGTGGTTGCGGCAAGAGAGAGTGATCACCAGTGGCTATCACTTCCATAATCTTCAAATCATCAAAGGCATCTTGTCCATAGTAGAGCGTTCCCTTATAGACTTTGCGACAGTCTTCTTCAACATATCGTCTGGTTAAGGCCGCACCGCCCAAGATTACTGGCACGCTAATACCGCGCTGATTGAGAATAGCGAGATTCTCTTTCATGATCACCGTAGACTTGACGAGCAAGCCACTCATGCCAATGCAGTCAGCATTGTTCTGTTCAGCGGCCGAAATGATATTTTCGATTGGCTGCTTAATGCCTAGGTTAATGACGCGATAACCATTATTTGTCAAAATAATGTCGACCAAGTTTTTGCCGATATCGTGAACATCGCCTTTTACTGTGGCCAAAACCATGGTACCGCGGGTAGAGCCCTCAACTTTATCCATAAAAGGCTCTAAATAGGCAACAGCAGCTTTCATGGTCTCGGCCGACTGCAGCACAAAAGGCAGCTGCATCTTGCCCGAACCAAAAAGATCACCGACAACCTTCATACCATCAAGCAAAATAGTATTGATAATTTCTAGTGGCTTATAGCGTTCCATGGCTTTTGCCAAGTCAACTTCAAGAGCGACTCGATCACCATCAATGATGCGCTGTTTTAGGATCTCTTCAATAGAGGCATCAGCTTTGCGCTCAACCTTGGCAGTGGCACCGCCCTTGCCTTTATCTTTGTAGAAGTCGAGCAAGGCGAAGAGCGGATCATAATCAGCCTGGCGCTGATCAAAAATGAGTTTATTGTGGAATTCGCGCTCTACCTCATCGATTTTATAAAGAGGCAAAATCTTCTGGGCGTTGACGATAGCCATATCGAGACCATACTGAACAGCATGGTGCAAAAATACCGAATTCAAAATACGGCGGATGCGTGGGTCCATGCCAAAGCTAATATTGCTGACGCCTAAAATGGTCTTCACGCCAGGCAAATTTTCTTTGATCAGCCTTATACCTTCAAGGGTTTCTAGTCCAAGTCGGCGATCATCCTCATTACCCGTAGAAAGAGTAAAAGTGAGGGCATCAAATATCAGATCATGGGGAGGCAAACCCTGACCACAGGCTAAATCATAAATACGCTTAGCAATTTCAAGCTTTTTGTCGGCGCTCTTTGCCATACCCGCTTCGTCGATGGTAAGCGCTACAGCAGCCGCACCATAACGTTTTATAAGCGCCACCTTCTCAAGCATCTTAGCTTCGCCGTCTTCTAAATTAATAGAATTGACAATAGGCTTACCGGCGACTAGTGCCAACGAAGCCTCAAGCACCGCATATTCAGTGCTATCGATCATGATCGGAATTTGCAATTCGGTATTGAGACGCTTTATAAACTTCGACATATCGGCCACTTCATCGCGACCGACATAAGCAGTACAGACATCGAGAATGTGCGCACCCTCGCGCTCTTGTTCGCGAGCCATGGCGACCATACCGTCAATCTGCTCTGCTTGCAAAAGATCTTTGAATTTCTTGCTGCCATTAGTATTGGTGCGTTCACCAACAATCAAGGGGGGCTGATCAAGATCAAAAGCGACCGAGGTATAAATACTAGCGGCCGAAGGATCAAAAACTGCCTCGCGTTTCTTTGGTGCAACCTCACCAATTTTATCGACCACAGCAGCCAGATGTGCCGGAGTTGTTCCGCAGCAGCCACCAACGATGTTGACGCCCTGCTCATGGACAAAACTATACAAGGAATCGGCCAGCTGCTCGGGAGTTAGCTTGTAGACAGTTTCACCGTTAACATTCTCCGGTAATCCGGCGTTTGGCAATACAGATACTGCCCGAGGTGCATTCTGGCAAAGATACTGCACCGGATCAATCATCTCACGAGGGCCCGTGGCACAGTTGATGCCTATTACATCGACTGGATAGCTCATCAAAGTTGTTAGAGCAGCCGAAATATCAGTACCAACCAGCATGGTACCAAGCGGTGGTGCCTCTAAAGTAACCTGGGTAATAATAGGAACACGTCGTCCAATTTGACGCAGATAATCTTCTATAGCAATGACAGCAGCTTTGGCCTGAAGCAAGTCTTGGCCGGTTTCAAACTGCAAAACATCAACGCCACCGTCGACCAGGCCTCGCACCTGCTCGAAGTAAGAAGCGCGCATTTGCTCAAAAGTGATATGCCCCAGTGAAGGAATTTTAGTGGTTGGACCAATCGAGCCAGAAACGAATCGTGGTTTACTCGCGCTATAAGCTCTCGCCACTTCTTTGGCCAAGCTGGCAGCTCTCTTGTTTAATTCATAGGTGCGTTCAGCCAATCCGAATTCGGCTAAAACTATGCTAGACCCACCAAAGGTGCAGGTTTCAACTACATCGCAGCCAACTTTAAAGAACGATTCGTGAATCTCTGAAATTACATCAGGACGGCTGGCAACCAATATTTCAGGGCAGTTTTCGCAATTTTCATAGTCATCGAGAGTGAGGTCATAGGTATGAACTGAGGTGCCCATGGCGCCATCGAAGATCAATACTTTTTCTCTCAGGGCCTGCAAAAAATCCAAATTGCCACCTCAAAACTGCTTAGTGAGCTGACATAAAGCCCATCGCCTTAACGCTTTTCTGGCCATCATCACTAAGACAGAAGCTGACAAATTTGCCAACTCGCTCTTCATTTGCCTGATTATAGTAGATATAAAGAGGGCGTGAGAGTGGATAATCGGTACCCGACAGGGAACCACCCTGTTTCGATTCTGGGGACTGCTCGGTGAGCTTCAGTTTCAAAACTTTCACTTTATCGGTGGCCTTGGCCGCTTGGGCCATGCCAACAAAGCCAATAGACAGGCGATTGCCCATCACCGCACCAATTAGAGCTTCAGAAGAGGGCATCACTTTAACAACAGCAGCAAAGGGCTTAGCTGCAAGCACATGCTCTTGGAAGTAATCAGAGGTGCCGCTGGTAGCTTCACGGCCGAAAGCACGAATAGGCTCAGCGGCCAAATCTTTGTGCAATTGCTTCCAGGTAAGAATTTCACCTAGATAGATTTTTGCCAAGTCGGCTAAATCAATTTCCTCTATCTTGTTTTGCGGATTAACGACAATGGCAATAGCATCGCGAGCCACCATCAAGCGTTTGAGATGAACACCTCGCCCGTGAGCAGCCTTGTTCTCAGCCTCAGTGATTTCACGAGAGGCCGCAGCTAAATCAATTTTACCAGTCAGTAGATCATCGATACCAATGCCGGTATCACCATCTTTCACAGCAATCTGCAAGCCAGGCTTGCTGGCCATAAAGTCATTGGCCCACTTCTGCATCAAGCCTTCCATTGTATCGGAACCTTGGATGACAATAGAGGAACCGTCTTTCGCACCGGGAAGAGTTTGACCAGCGCCAGACTTAGGTGCCGAATTGCAGCCAGTCAAGGCAAAGCTTACAGTGCAAGCCAAGGCAAGAACGACTGGATAAACCACGCCTTTGTCGAGCTTAATAAACCGAGGATGCCACTGGATAGTTTTCATTCATCGCTCCGTCGAACTGGCGCATTACCCATTAAGTTTCTAATGGTCTATTTTCAGGCCTAAGAGCTTGATATAACAGCAAAAAGTGCTCAATATTTACCATTCTAGGTGACTTCTCTCTAATGATCCGGTCAAATCGGCTAAAAGCTCATGGGCTGAGCCATAACGCTGATCAAGGGAAAGCGCTGTAGCGCGCCCAACAATGGCATCTAAAGCAGGCGAAATCTTGACCAGAGTTGAGGGATGAGAAGAAGCCAGAGGCTCTGGCTCTTCCGCCGTTAGCAAGAAAAAGAGTGTGGCACCAAGAGCATAAATATCGCTCTGCGGACAGGGTTTACCGCGAAACTGCTCGGGCGGAATATAAGCATGTTTACCCACAACAGTAGCACCCGTGGCATTTTCTAGCTGCCTTGCTACATTGAAATCTACCACTTTTATCTCACCGAGCAAATTGAGCATAATGTTGTCTGGCGTTAAGTCTCGATGAATGACCGGTGGATAAAAATCATGGAGATAAATGAGCACCCGACAAAGCTTTGCTCCAACTTCGCGGACAAACGTCTCAGACTGCGGTCCTTCATTTTGCACCAATTCTTTGAGCGAGCACCCTTCGACAAACTCAAGAACCAAATAACCTCGGTAATCTTCAACAAAACAATCGAGAAGCTTGACCACGCCAGGATGATCAAGACGAGTGAGAATATCAGATTCATGCTTGAGCTTGGCAGACAAGCGCTCCAAGACAGAACTCCCTTGATAGACAGGCATAATATATTCTTTCAAGACAACATCACTCTGACTAGCCCCAGACGGGTCGTTGACACAGGCCAGGTAAGCATTACCCTGTCCACCACCGCCCAATACTCCAACAACGATATATCGACCATTGTTGAGATTTACACCAGCAGAAAGAAGCCCATCACGGTGGCGAATATTGGCAGTAGAAAATTGATGCAACCACAGTTCGGTAAACTGGGCCGCCCCGACTACTTTGTCTTGCTCCTTATCTTGATCAGCAGAAAACGAACAATGAGCGTGGGGAGCCCAGGTGTTTATGGCATTGAGCAATGATGTTCGGCTATTATCCCTGAGCATATCTTCATAGCGCAGCGTATACCTCGCTCCCAAAACCGTTCTAACTTCAACATGTAGTTCTTTATCTGGAGTAAAGCGATTCAAGTGCTTCAGCTCGATTCTATCGACAGAAGACCAAGGTATGACGATCTCGGCAAAGAGCTCATCTGTCAACTCCATCAATAGCACCATCTTTGATGGCAAGATCTTCAAGCGCTTCGGCTTCTCCAAAATCCACACACAGAGAGTAATGAGTAGCAGCAGGGCCGTGACTACAATCACCGCTGGCAAGCAAGCACCCAAGAAAATCGGCCCCCACCAAGAAGAGTGCAAGAGTTCCGGTGAAGAGCAGATGTTATAACTGCAATAAAATACTAGAATGGCGAGAAAGGCCAAATTCGTTTTGAGAAAAGTACCAAAGAACATTGAGCGCTGATCTAAGCGGCGATAGATACGCAAAGCCGCCAATCGCAAGCATATTTCAGAATTGGAACCGCCGGCAAAAGACGATACCTCTGAGCCACCCGCCATGCCAACAAAAGAACCAACTTCGGCCATAGCCCTGCGTACTCTCGAATTATTGGTCATAGCGCTTGCACCCGCTCAATCAGCTCATCAATGGTTTTAATGCGAACGCTGACATCCTGCCTGGTGCAGTCGGCAATAAGCTGATCGAGACTAGACGCAATCGGCACTAGCTGTGCGGCGTGCAATTCAGTTAACGGTTCAGGCTCACGACCAGTGAGGGCAAAATATACTGTCGCCCCCAGTGAATAAATATCTGAACTAAGCCCCGCCTTACCGCGAAACTGCTCGGGAGCAATGTAAGACTGTTTTCCTACTAGAGTGCCAGTAGCAGTACCCAAAAGGGCATTGGCCGCACCAAAATCGATGAGCGAAAGACAGCCATCGCGAGCCAATACCAAGTTATCGGGAGTTACATCTCGATGAATGACTGGTGGATTTTGACTATGCAAATACTGCAATATCTTAGCCGCTTCAAGCAACCAGCGCACCACCACTGCCGGTGGCTGAGCCCCCTGCTCGGCAACAAAGCAACGCAAGTCTATGCCCTCAATATGCTCAAGCAAAATATAGTTTCGGCCGGCACTAACAAAATAATCTAGCACGCGAGCGATGCGCTCATGACTAAGAGAGCTGAGCAACATCGACTCGCGCTCAAACATCTCCAATGCTTTGGCTTTTAAACTATCATCAGAACCAACCGGCAATACCGCCTCTTTAAGCACATAGAGCTTGATTTGAGTGGCATCGGTTTGTTCCGGCTTCGACACTAGATAAACGGCTGATAGGCCACCAAATGAAAGCTGTCCTTCAATTTTCAAGGAGCGGCTACTGCCAGCTGCCTGATAGTCAATTATTTGACCCGGTTCAAGGGGTACAAAGATTGTAGAGCCAAAGCGACTCTCTAACTCTTCCTCCCACATATGAGTGAAAGAAGCATGAACACTTTGTCGGGGATCAATAGCTGATAAGTTTAGATCAAGCGCGCTGAGGGCTGGTCTAAAAATCGCCTGGCGAGCAAAAGCCTGGACAGCGAGAATGAACTCTTTGAGATGATCACGCGATAAGCCGTTCAAGGCCAAGGCAATGCAAGCACCATCGTTAAACTTGAGCATCATATTCTGTGGCTGACCGCGCTCGGCAATGCCCCTACCATCGTTGAAGACAAACTCGACTGCAACCAAGGTCGACCAGGGGCGCGATAGACAAAATTTAGAATCGAAAAGAAACTGCCATGGCAGGCGCAGCCCCTCTTTACTAACAATCAACTTGGTATCAGCAGAGACATAGATAGCCAGGACACCAACAGCAATTAGCAGCAAATAAAACAGTATTGTGGCAATGCCAACCTCCGCCCCAGCTACTCCCGCAGCGATATTAGCGAAGGCCTCACCGGCTAAGGTCAAAACGGCAAAAATAGACCAAAAAAACCAAATAGGCGAGAGCGCCAGAAGAAAGGCCAAAGCTGTAAAACCAGCACGATAACGCAAGACCGCCGCAGGGGCAGTCAGCACTAGAAGCCGATCACTATCGGCCTTCTCGCTGGCGTTCTTGGTTGAATTTGTAGACATGAAGTAAGGCAAATAGCCCCGGCCGCTAGAGAATCTTGCTTCCAACTATTTGCCCGTTCATACAAAAAACTCCCCCCATGGCTTTGGGAGGAGTTTTGAAGATTCACTCGAATTAGCTAAAGCTGTCAGCAATTATTCTTCGTCGAATTCTTCCATGTCTTCGCCATATTCACCGAACTCATCAGCTGATTCGCTGGTGGCCAGGAGAATTTCGGTGGTTAGTGTAGCGGCGCAGTCTGGAGAGACACCGACCGCAGTCAAAGTCTTAACCCAGTGCACAACTTCGTCTAATAAAGCAGTGTCCATAACTGATTCTCTCTCTGTAGCTGTAGCTGTTTGCGACATTATGTTCCC
>CALRJJ020000144.1:0-9351 GCA_943367505.1 Flavobacterium psychrophilum
GCTTTCTGCCACTGTAGTCGCTGTGGCAACTTTGTTGTCCGCTGCGTGACTTACCCCGTTTACCATACCGTCCATTAGGCCGCCAGCCAGGACCGTTGTTGCTCTCATTGTGCCGCTTACGGCGTTATCACCCTTGAAATTTAGAACATCGAGTGCCAGCCTTGAGCGTGACTCTTGGTCTGTGGAGCCGTTACTTGCCGCATCGGACCCGGTCTGGGTGAATTCCGTTCTGTGATTGAGGCTATGGCTCAGATCTGGCATTGTGCGGGTTCTCCAAGAAAATAGGGTGTTAGGCTTGAGCTCGTCGTTGTTCTCTGGGGTGCTGGCTTGATTGCCAAGGAGAGAGCAGTGGTTGATGAGATGCATCTTAGGCTGATGCCAAGGGCAAGTCGATTGGGGAAAATCCCCATCACCTCGTATAACTCCCATGCTTTTGTGAGACGCGATTATTAAATCGGCGCCTGGCCTGGTTTGGGCGTTTTAGGTGTTTTAGATTGGCCTATATAAAAGAATTGGCGAATTGTCTGGGCCTATTCCTGCTTCATTTGTACGCCGTTCAATTTATTTTTGGCCGAGGGAACAAGCTGGCTATATAAATAGATTGGGCTATGTAAATGGAACGTCTTGGGTGAATGAAGCTCAAAAAAATTGGCAAGCTTGATTAATAGCTCGATAAGTTGCTAGATTACATTTGCGAAGCTGGTGCACGCTCAAAGTGCAGGGTGCAAGTGTCTACTGTATATGTAGCCTGCATGCACTGGCAAGAAGTAGCCGTTTGAGGAATATTCAAGTTTAAATGCTCACTGGAATACTATGCCTGGCAGTTTTTCTTGTCATGGCTATGTTTATGTATGCCAGGCGCATATCTGCTCTTCTGGCCTTACCGCTAATGGCCTTTGCTATCGCCTTGATTGGGGGCGTTGAGCCTAAGGCGATTGTCAAAGATGTTCTTAGTGCCGGCTCGCTCAAGTTGCATAGTGCTTATACCACCACCATGTTTGGTGCCATGCTGGCCGAGCTGATGAACAAGCATGGCATGGCTCGAGCCCTTGTGCGTTGGGTGGCCGAGTTTGCTGGAGACAATCCCTATTTGCTTGGAATTTTACTCACTGCGGTAACGGCTCTCTTGTTCTCGACATTGGGTGGCCTCGGTGCCGTTATCATGGTCGGTACTATCATTTTGCCGGTTATGCTCTCTCTGGGGATTCCAGCCTTAGGTGCTGCTGGCTTGTTTTTGTTTGGTATTTCTCTTGGTGGAATGTTCAATCTCACGAACTGGCAGCTTTATACAGATGTCCTCAAAGTGGAGCAGCCAACAATAGTTTCTTTTGTAGTGCCCTTTGCCCTTATTCTGTCGTTTGTTGTAATGCTATTTCTTGCTATTGAGTTGAAGGACAAGCGCAACCTCAAATTTCTTGCTTTAGGTTCGGCTTTACTCGCTGGTATCTATCCGTTAATAGATCAATTTACTCCAGCCGGTGTCGCCTCTAAGGAACCATTATCAGTATCGTATTTGGTGGCAGGAATTGGCCTTGTTCTGTTGTCGGTTTTTGCTGCGTTCAGGCATTGGCGTAAGAGTACTGATTTGCCGGGCATTGCTTTGTTTACGCCGATTATTCCTCTACTTTTTGTGCTTGTCTTCCGTTGGGAGATTATTCCTTCCTTTATGCTGGGGCTTGTTTATGGAGTTCTTACTACCTGGAGCGCTCAATCGATAAATCTGCTCACCCGTTCAATTATTGACGGTGTCAGTAATGTCATTCCCGCGGTCCTTCTCATGATGGGCATTGGTATGCTAATCGTTGCAGTGATGGACCCTAAGGTCAGTGATTCTATCGCCCCAATAATTAAGTCAGTGGTTCCAACTACGGCTGTGTCTTATGTCTTAGTGTTTGCTCTGATATCGCCGTTGGCTCTCTACCGTGGCCCTCTCAGCCTGTGGGGTATGGGTAGCGGTTTGGTTTCCTTGATGGGTAAGGTTACGACTCTTACCTCTCAAGCAATCATGGGAATGTTGATGTCCGTGGGGCAGATTCAAGGCGTTTGCGATCCAACTAATACTCAGAATATTTGGATTGCTACTTATCTTGGGGTTGATACCCAGGCAATCTTGCGCAAGACCATCGGTTACGCCTGGTTGGCCGTTATTCTTGGCCTTAGTCTTTCCGTGGCGAAAGGTTTTGTGCCATGGTAGACCAAAAGTCAGCTCAAAGGGTTGAGCGTTTTACTCAAGCTGCTAGCAGCGAATCGGGGGAACGCCGATCGTATCGCATTGGTATCGATGTTGGCGGAACCTTTACTCATGCTGTGGCCATTGACGCTGGCACCTCCACTTTGGTAGCCAAGGCGATGGTACCCACCAGCCACCGTGCTAAAGAAGGCGTAGCTAAGGGTATTGTTGAAGCCCTGCACTTGCTTCTTCAGTCTGCCGAAATTGTTCCTTCTGCTGTTAGCTTCATTGCCCATAGCACCACTCAAGCCACCAACGCATTGTTAGAAGGTGACCTTGCTCATGTCGGAATTATTGGTATGGGAAGCGGTATAAATGCCATTCTTGCCAATTCATCGACAAAATTAGGGCGTATTCCTGTGGCCTCTGGTTGTTTTTTAGAAACAACACAGAGGTTTTTGAATTCGCAAACAGTTACCGAAGAATTAGTGCGTAAAACCATTGTCGAGTTAAGAGACTTAGGTTGTACCGCTATTGCCGCCAGTGAAGCCTTCGCTCCAGACCAGCCTGGTAATGAACAGTTGGTCTTGAAAGTCGCTCAGGAACTGGGAATTCTGGCAACAGCTGGTTCCGAAGTTAGTCAGCTGTATGGATTGAAAGTGCGAACTCGCACCGCTGCAATCAATGCCGGTATATTGCCAAAGATGATTGAGAGCGCTGATTTAACAGAGCGTAGCGTCAGAGAAGCCGGTATTAGCGCACCGATTATGATCATGAGATCTGATGGTGGCGTGATGGACATCGATGCCATGCGCAAGCGTCCGATTCTTTCGATTCTTTCTGGGCCGGCCGCTGGAGTGGCTGCAGCAATGATGTTCTTGCGCATCTCTGATGGCGTTTTTCTTGAAGTCGGTGGCACGAGCACTGACATATCGGCAATAGCTAATGGCAGAGCTTTGATCCGCTCTGCGGAGATTGGTGGCCATCGTATTTATATGCGCACTCTTGATGTGCGCACTGTTGGAGTCGCTGGTGGATCTCTTAGCAGAGTGTCGAGTAAAGCCGATGGCGGTATTTTGGCTGTTGGTCCACGTAGCGCGCATATTGCCAATCTTGGATACGCATCATTTAGCGACCCTCTTTCTACCGGTGTGTTTAAGGTTTCAACCTTAAGCCCTCTGAAAAAAGACCCGGCTGATTATGTTGCCTTAAGTCGACCTGATGATAATCAACCAAGCCTTAGTGTTACACCAACCTGTGCTGCCAATTTACTAGGTCTTGTTCCTGAGGGAAATTGTGCCAGTGGTAATTTAGAGACCATTGGTCAGGCCTTTGCTGCTATTTCTGCCCACGTTAATAAGCATGAGCCTAAAGACTCTGTTGCCAGTTCGGAGTCGTTGGAGCTGGCCACTCGAATTCAGAAATTGGCATCAGCTCAGTGTATTCCCGTGGTCAAAAAGTTGATTGCTGAGCACAAGTTAGATCCTGAACTGGTTGATTTAATTGGTGGCGGCGGTGGTGCTGCTGCAATCGTGCCATTTGTTGCCAAAGAAATGAATCTGCGCTTTAACCTGGCTGAGCACGCTGATGTCATTTCAGCAATTGGCGTTGCTATGGCCTTGATCCGTGAGACCGTTGAGCGTCAGGTGGCTAATCCGACCCATGCTAGCGAGACTATTTTGGCCATGCGCCAGGAAGTTTTTGATGCTGTTCATAAAATGGGTGCCGATCCGGCCACCATAGAAGTGCATGTTGAAATTGATAGTAAAACTTCAGTCGTCAGAGCTACTGCCAGCGGAGCCACAAAGATGGCGACCAGCGCTGCTAAAGTTTCTCTTTCGATTGAAGAGCGCCTCGCTTTAGTTGCTGAGTCTATGCGAGTGCTTGCTTCTGATGTGCACGAGATCTGCTCTAACGACTATTTTACTGTTTATGGGGCGACTCGTAAGTCTCACACTGGTCTTCTTGATCTCTTCTCAGCGCCTAAGAAAGCTCTGCGTATTCTTGATAGAGATGGCATAGTTCGGCTGCAAGCTAGTAACGGCGATGCCAAGGCGGCATTGAAGGAAGAAGCTGAGGCTACCATCTTAAGTTTGATTGAGGCTCATGCGAGCTGGGGAGATGCTGGTAAGACTATACCCAGCATGATCTTGCTGCTTGGCGCAAAGATAGTCGACCTTTCTGGTTTGTTGGATCAAGAGCAGGTCATTACTCTGGCTCGGGCCGAATTGGCCAATCTAGCAAGTGCGTCGACGGTCTTGATCGTGGCCAAGCTAATCTAAAGTATATGAATATAGAATCGCCAACTTTTCATCTCGGGATAGCTGAGTTTAATCGTCAGGAATTTTATGAATGTCATGAGACTCTCGAAGAGTATTGGCAAACTCTTGAATCGGATGTTCCTCACAAGGAATTGATTCAAGGAATCATTCAAATTGCGGTGGCTTTTTATCATCTGCGCCGAGAAAATGTCAAGGGTGCCCTAAAATTGTTAGTTCGGGGAAATCGACGTTTAGAGGCGTATCTTCCCACCAGTGCCGGTCTTGAACTGACGACCTGTTGGCAAATTGTTACCGAGGACATTGCCTTAATTGAAGCTGGGTGCGCCTTTGACGATCCCAGGTTGAAAATTCCAACAATTCAAAACAACTGGCCTGCATAAGTTGTTGAATTGAAGTCAACCAGCTATTATCAACGTTCGGGAATTCCTGGTTACTAGAATCTGAACGTGAAAAGCAACACTATCCTGGTCGTAGACGATGAGCAATCAATCACCACTCTCTTGAGTGAGGTGCTCAAAAAGGCTGGCTATGCAGCCAGTATTGCCAATGACGGCTTCAAAGCAATTGCTGCCTGTAAAGTTCGCACGCCCGATGCCATTATTTTAGATTTGCATATGCCTTTGATGGGCGGCATAGAAGTTTATAACCGCCTTAGAGCTGACGATAAGACCTCGGCTATTCCGATCGTCTTCCTGGCCGCACGAGACAAGCCACTGCCGACCTTTTCTGGCGACGGTGCCAGCAATGAAGACATCCTCTTCAAGCCGGTAGAAGCCAATGAGTTGTTGTCACGTGTCAAGAGTGTGCTGAAAGAGAAAGCTCTGCGTGATGAACTAAGACGCAAAGAGGCTCAACTAAAAGAGCTTTCATTGACAGATGCTTTGACTGAACTCAAGAGCAGTCGATATTTAGACGAATTTATGCAAATTGGCATTCGTCAGGCTAAGCGCTATAGCGTGCCATTTTCTTTAGTTATTCTGGAGATTGACCATCACCAGGAGCTTTCTAAATCTTTGGGACCAGATGCCTTCGACACCGTTGTTAGCCAGGTGGCGCAAATCGTTGCCAAGCAGATGCGTGAGTCGGACATAGTTGTGCGTACAAATACATCTGAGTTCACTGTCGTCCTCACCTGTACTACAAAAGAAGGGGCTATTGAGGTGGCAGAACGTTTGCGCACTTCTGTGGCGGCATCAGTTCTAACTGTTGGTTCTGAGTCAAAGAGCGTTACTGTCTCTGTAGGCATTTGCCAATTTGCGAAACATATGGACGATGAAGGTAAGCTTCTGATGTCTCATGGAAGAGCTGCTGTCGAACATGCCCACAGTAGTGGCGGCAATATGACCTTAATGGCTGAATAGAGCTTGCCTTTCGTCCCCCGATTGCCTCAGCCACCACCCGTAATGGCATACTTCGGTTAAGGAAAAGCTACCTAAAATGTTGGCATATTTGAAAGGCGTCATCGTTACTAAAGAGATTTCTGGCGGGCCAGTAGACCGCTTAGTTCTTGACGTTAATGATGTTGGCTATGAGCTTTCTGTAGCCCATTCCACGTTGCTGCTTCTTGGCCAAGTCGGAGAAACGGTCATCGTTTATACGTCGATTGCTATTCGAGAAACAGAGTGGACTATTTTTGGCTTTAGGGATACGAGTGAACGGCAGCTCTTTAATTTATTGCAGTCCGTCACGGGAATTGGACCCAAGCTCGCCCTTGGTCTTGTGGGTACGCTTGGGATTGAAACTCTGGTTGAGGCGGTACTTAGCGAGAATCAAAAAATGATTTCGCAGGCTCCTGGCGTAGGTGCAAAAGTTGCACAGCGAATTATTCTTGAGTTGAAAACCAAGATGGAAGAATTCTCACGCACTCTTGGAAGTAAGCCATTAGAGCCATTTACAGGTAAGTCTGCCGTGTTTGAGGAAGTGACTGAGATTTTGGCTAATCTTGGTTATACTGCTACCGAGATTCATGCGGCTTTGAAAAAAGCAAAAGAGAAGAATATTGAGGCCGATAGCGCAGAGGAACTCGTACGATTTGCTTTGCGAGCTCTTAGCGCTCCGCAGTCAGCTTGAGCGTTTAGAGTTAGAGTGGATTCGGTGTTAGAAAAAGGCGATTTAAATCTAACGATGGATCCGTGTTAGAGAAATGCGATTTAAATCTAACGGCGGATCCTTGTTAGAAAAATGCGATTTAAATCTGACGGTGGATCCGTGTTAGAAAAATGCGATTTAAATCTAACGGCGGACTTGGTGTTAGAAAAATGCGATTTAAATCTAACGGCGGATCCTTGTTAGAAAAAGGCGATTTAATTCTAACGACGGATCCGTGTTGGGAAGAGACGATTTAAATCTAACAGCGGATCCGTGATAGAAAAATGCGATTTAATTCTAACGACGGATCCGTGTTAGAAAAAAGCGATTTAAATCTAACACTATATATGGTGCTTCTATAGTTCGCCTCGCTACTAAGTCGAAATTTTATCGAACTTTTTCTCTAATTGTTGAACTCTTCCACACCTTTTTGCGTTTCTAAGAATAGCCCCCAAGACGCGAGGTGGAACCATGAGCTGTCACCGTAACATTGTGGCCTTTATCAATCGCTTACCTCCAGATTGCTGGTTTGCGACGCGCCAAGTTCTCGAGTTTGGCACTCGCGAAGCAGTTGATCAAGCACTTTATCGACTCGTCAAATGCGGATTTTTGACGCGTATTGCTTGGGGCGTGTTTACTTTAAGAATTGACCAGCCAAAGGCTCTTGAGCCTCTTGCAGTTGCTGTATTTAAAGCCAATGTATTTAAGAAAACTGTGGCTGTTCATGGTCAAGATATTGCCAAAAAACTAGGATTAATACACTACGGCAGCGACTGCCCTACTTTTGCTGTTTATGGAGTGAGTAGCTCGTTTCAGTCGGTGGACCAGAAAATCAGCTTGAAGAATTTCTCTGCTCGAAAAATATCTCTGGGTGATTCGCCATTGGGTCAAGCGATTCGCTCCCTTTGGTTTATTGGTAAAGAGCGATGCGATAGACGGGCTGTGAAAACCGCAACGGCCTTCCTAAGTGCTGATGAAGTCACAGAGATGGCCTCATCAGCCCATCTTATGCCGGGCTGGTTGACCCGGTTGGTTCGTCACGCCAATGGATGGCAACCACAGACTATTCTTTGAGGAACTCAAATTCATATGGTTGTTCTGGTGGTGCTTGCTCTTCTGCGCCTTCTGCTTGTCTCGGGTGAATAGCTTCTAGAGTAGACATTAGATAACTGGCTAGTGAGAGCACCCGAGCTGTTTGGGCTACGCTAAATGGAGCGTTTGCAGGCAGACCTTTGTAGCGCTCAAAGAATCCGGCCAGTAAATCTGAAATGCCAAGATTTTCTTGAGCTGTCGATTCAAGGCTTGCTAGTGGTCCGTTCTCTTGATCGAACGCTTGTCGAACTAATTCGACTCCTGTGGCATTGATGTTGCCTGAAACGAGAAGGCTTATAGCGTCCTCGATTTCCTTGACCGCAAGAACGATCGCTTGACCATGCTGGCCAAGCTCGAAGGCCTTCCAGGCGGCGTGGTAGATGCGTGGATGGATCAGGGCATCTATATAGTCCCCGCAAGGAGGCTCTGGAATCACGGCTACCATTTTGCGGAAACCGTTGAGTCGATCTAGTCTACCCATAACTATCGGTGGAAATTCATCGAGGTCGCGCTCAAATTCATCGAGTTTGAGGCTTGGCTGGATATAGACATTGGAGGCGAAGTAAAGAGAAACACTCTCGGATGAAAAGTACTCTTTTAAGGCGTTGGAAGTCTGCACAACCCAGTCCCAGTTCTGCCTTTTGAGTTGGTCCATCATTTCTCGTGAGTCAGCTTTTCGTTGCAACAGGCTGCGGCCGCGGAGAATCATTTCGTCAATCGCTTGTTCTACCCGTTCCTTTGGAACAGCTAGAGTAAGTCCTATTGCCGGAACGGGAGGGAGCTGGTTCATATTGGCCTCACTGTGTACATATAAGGATGAATATAGAGAACTCGGATCTCTATTTTAGACTAAGGGCTGATCCCTAGCTATCGCTTGGTTTATACTTAATTTGATAGAAATTCGGATGTGCTACTGCATTTGGTGGCGGATTTTGGCAAGGTTTTGTGAGCATTTTCTTTCATCGTGCTATTAATGGTTTGATTTGTTTGGCTCTTGTGGTGGCTTTCACTGCTGTGCCGGCCTTTGGCGTGGCTAAACCCTTGCCAGTCGGCTTTCTCACCATGGGACAGTTTGTTTTCTATTTTATTGTTTTCTTGACTGCTTTAGCAGTTGGTTCTTTGGGGCCACCGCAGGCGATCGCGCGCTGGCTAAAGCCTGTGAATGTGAGCGAATGGAATGAGCGAATAGGTTTTTTCACCTATGGGTCTCTCTACCTTACTAGCGCCTTGCTTTGCATGCGTATGAAGTTAGCCCTTTTCGGTACCTACGACCAGCTCCCCTATGTGTCGTATATCGGATGGATATTGGCGGCTATTGGGGCTTATTTGTATGTCGTTGGCATAGTGGCGCCGAAAAAAATCCGAAAAATTGCCTATCCTCATTATCTAGGTGTCATATTTCTGGCCGCTGGATTGGCGTTTTCTCACCTGACCTGGTTTCCTCTCCTTGCTTTGCCCGGAATTTTGGTTTTCATGGGGTGGCGTATCGAAAAAATGGAAAGTACGCAAGAGCCCCAGCCGGTAAGTCTTCCGCCCGGCGTCTTTCGCATAATTCCTTTTTTTTACTGAGAGAAAAGCTGATGGTTAGTGATTGTTTATCTCAACATTAAATGTCAAGCATTGCTTCCTCTTGAGAAGCACTCATAATGGCATTAAGGACAAGCGGAACAGATGCTCCCTCCCAATGCTTGCTCAACGGGAATGGATGCAGTGTTCAAG
>CALRJJ020000145.1:0-9333 GCA_943367505.1 Flavobacterium psychrophilum
GTATTTGACTGGCAGCGACACCAATCAGCGCGAAGAAGCTCAGAACGCTTGCGCGGTCTGAAACTAGGGTCAATGTTCTGGTCACGTCGCAAATCGACACTAGAACCCTTCTTGCTCTTCATGCCGCGGCGGCCAGGTTGGTGGTAGAGCTGAATCAAAGTATCTTTCATTGTTTAGCGGTGATGGGTGATGAATTGGATATCTATCGGGTGTTTCTAAACTAAAGTACAAAAACGCTCATAGGAATTTTGCAAATCGCTCAACCAGTAAGTGGATTTGACTCAATCACTCAGGCAACTCACAAAAAGTTAAACACACAAGAATCAGATACCAAGCCAGATTTCAACACACGAGGTGAAGAAAGATGGTTCCAGAGATGGGAAAGGTGTCTAGGTTTCGGTGTTTCTTGCTTGTTGAATGAATTAAAAGAGATGTTTTTACCCTGGCAAAAACGGTTGCGGCAAATCAATCACTTTTATAAGCCTTCTATTGGTAGGTGTTTTGAGCGCCTGATTGCTTTGAAGCTGATATGCTGCCTTGCTTTCGGGGCCCCCCAAAGACTATTATTCATCTAGTTCTTAGAGATATCGCGAGGTTCGCAATGCGTAGTTCCCGCACGCAGTCGCGTGGCTTAACTAGCGCTAGCATCTAAGCCAATAACGCAAGCTCTATAAGCTTTTTGGGGCTTTTGAATCCGCTAAAACAAGCAAAAATAGCGATACTGAATCCAGTATCACTGCAAAATAGTATATTTCCGAAAGACTTCGGAAGTGCCTGTATGGACTGGTTGTTAGCTGACCATACGAGGCAGATGGAGCAAAAACGGACCAGATTGCCCCTAAGTTGATGTTGTCATGAATCAATTTAACTGAATGATTGTGACAAAGACATTCGGAGAAACATCATTATGTCTAATAAAATTCAAGACAATCAACAGACAGCCATCGAAGACAAAAAAATGACAATTTTCTGCTATGCGTTTATCCGAGGCTATGATCACTCAGCCAAATGTGTAGTCTTGGCAAAAAGCAAGGAGCAAGCAGAGCAGACGGCAAAGGCAAAAGGTTTGTCCATCTTCACAGCTGAATGCAAAGCTTTTGCTACTGATGTAAGCGCCCAACGCTGTTTGAAAATATAATCACTCAAGTTGGAATTGGCATATATCCAAGACCAGCTCAATCGCTCACACCGGGCTCCTCAGTCAACAATAGACTCATTAGAACAAGAACAAGAGCGACTCCAAGGCCTGATGGACGAAATCGATTTCGTCGATTGGGAAGAGGAGAGCTGGGACGACGACGACTGGAACCAGTCGAACGTTGACGATTGGCTCTTTTTCTATGAGGACGTCTCATTTCGCGCACTAGAACTGAAGCTCACTGGGAGCGCGCTGACTTTGGAACTGGTGGAAGAGCAGCAGACCTAAGCGAGTTGGCATCTATAGTGTCTTGTTCATCAATCCAACTAGCAAACGAAGAGCAAAAAAATGAACCAAGTACTCCAGACTAGACTTAATAAAGGTAAGTGTCAGGCGTCAAGTCTTTTTCCGATCAAGCTACCCCATGTAAACCTACTGTGCTCGCCGACCCCTTCCGCTATTTTCGTAAATTTATGGATGCCAGCTGGCTGCCAATTTCTATAGCGCTGGAAGCCAAGTTAGCGCGGGTGAGACAGGCCTTTGTGTCATTGTTGGTTGCCCTTTATCTTGTGGTGATGACTGCTAGCAGGATCATGTTTGATTTAGGGTTGATAGAACGCATAGGATGCCTTATCTCTCATATTTTCTCAAAGTGTTCAATCCAAATCGCTGCCTAGTTGCTTGCCTCTAACCAATTTCTTCCACCAAGACCGTGGGATATTTTGAGCCGCAGCGAAGAGTTAAACACTTAGACGAAATATTAGAGACCAAGTAACAAGGTCACCACTTCCTTAAGCCGTCTTTTGCGCTCGAGGCAAGAGATCTAGTTACGCGGGAATCCACAAAATATAAAAAAACAGTGAAACTCTATGAAACTCGATACCAAATTCGGTAGCTTCGCTCTTAATGTTGTCAGCCAAGGCAATGCCTTACAGGAGATCATTAAGGGTGATAATGTCTATGTGGTGGCAATGCCAGGTATGCAATATGCCGTTCAACTTGTCGTGCCTCAGGACCCTCTTGGCTATGGTGCTGTCTTTCAAGTCGACGGTATCACTTGTTATGGCGACAAACAGTCTAAAATCATTCTTGCTGCGCGTCCTGATGCACCCCCTTTGCCTCGTGGGATTAATCAGGAAGAAGATGACCCATCTGAAAATGAGTTCCCTGGCCCCATGGTTGGCAACAAGATCGAAGGTTTTTTTGAGTTCGCTCAGAATAGCGGCACTGAGAGCGCGCAGAGCGGACTGATTCAGGTCGATTACTACACCAACGCTTATAGTCCCACTAGATCAGTGGGTGCCTCTAGAGGCTTGGGTAGCGACTTGCATACAGAGCTGAATGCTGGGTCCGCCACTGTTCAGTTTAATTCGCTGAAGTATGAACCAGGCGAATTCATTTGCTCTCTAAAGCTGCGCTATGCCAGTAAAGATTGGCTGGCTGAAAGCAACTAAACTGCGATTGGTCAGGGCTTGACCTAGCCCTCTGGCCTGAGAATTCGATTTCAACTTCAAATTCAAATCTATAAAACAGTAGTTCAATCATGGCCAATCCCATTGGATCTTTGATTAACAGTGGCCTTTTCTCAAAGGTTTCCCTGTTATTAACTAGCACATTTCTGGTCAGCGCCTTCGGCACATTTCTGGGCGCTGGCATAACCTCAACGGCTGCTATCATCTTCTTAGCTGTCGTATTCTTTTTAGGCGCTTTCTTTGTCCCCATCGCCGCCAAGTCGTCAACCGCAGCCGGGGTAGCCGCGCTTACCGGATGGACATTTGTCTCTGGGCTTTTCCTTGGCCCTTGCATCCAGCTGTATGTTCAAACACTCGGCTGGCAAACTGTGTTTCTGACATACCTTGGCACTGGCGGCGTCATGGCGGCATGCGGTGCAGTGGCAAGTCTCAGCGGTATCAACTTTGGCAAGTTGGGGAACTTCCTCACAATAGCGCTGCTAGCCTTGATTGTCACAGGCGTCTTTGGCATCTTCGTTCCGTTTAGTGCGGGAGTGAATATTGTCTACTCGCTAATCGGGATTGCCGTGTTTACATTGTTCTTTCTCTTTGACTTTTTCCGCCTTCGCGGAGAAAGAGATACCTGGGAAGCTGCCGTGCTGTTGACAATGGAGTTGTACCTCGATTACATCAACTTCCTTTTAATGGCTTTGCGTCTGATCGACGCGCTCAGTGGTGGCAGCAAAAGCAAAGACTAATTGTTTACCCGGCTGAATACCGATAACTTCAATGTCACTGAAGGCATTGATGGCCTGAGCGTTACTGTGAGCCGTTTCGAGAGTGTAAGCCAACAAGCGATTTAATTCTTCGCACCACCGCAACTGTATACCACTTGTAACTAGTTGTTTTTTCAGTGACCGGCAGAGCTAACGATTTCGTTGCCTCTTGCCGGTCATCTATTTTTTTTGTTGAGTAATTGACCGGTCTATTAATACCGAGCAGAAAAAAACGGGCTGGGCCCGTAAATTTATTAGCCAACTAAAACTCGAGGTACTCCTGACTATGTACCAATCTTGTTAGACCTGTTGTTCTGAGTAAGTTCCATCACAATGCCATCAGAGTTGGCGTACATGCCAGGCTCTGTGCGCACCGCTACAAATCCAGCTTTTTCGTATAGACTCATGGCAGCATGGCTATTTGCTGAGACCTCCAAATAGACTCTGGTGGCGCCCAGTTTAGAAGCCTCTTTTATCATCCAGTTTAGAAGTGCCTTACCAATGGCCTTCTTTCGATGTGCGTGTGCCACAGCGAGATTGCCAATGTGCACAATTTTCGGCTGCTCGATCAAGTACATGCAATAACCAACTATTTCATTGTCGGCAGTTGCCACCAACCAGCGGCTAGCGGCATGCAGCAGATAGTGTTTAAGAGTCCTTCGATCCCAAGCATCTTGCGAAAAGATCTCAGTCTCGTGTCGCAGAAGCGCTTCTAAATCGCTAAGCAAGGCAGATCGGTACGCAACTGATTGGCCGTGATCTGAGTTTGGATCTGAGTTGTAAGAGCCGATTCCGCTAGTGAGTTGATCAACGCTTAAGCTGTGAGTCATATTTTTATAGGTAATGAATTTTGATTGAAAAGATTGTGATTAGGGAGAAAAACCCTGTGATAATCAAGCTGAACGAACTAAGATGTGCTATCTGTTCCAGGTCTCAACGGCAATAGTTCTAACCACTGCCAAAAGTTCTTCGGCTGGTTCCTTGAGATCTGCAGTAAATTCCTCAAACGAATCTAGTTCTCCGTTTTTCACGAACCTAACGAACTCTGGGTAATCTGGTTCTCCCGACTTTGGTTCCAGACGGCTTTTAATAGCCGCTAGCAGCGGTGCTACCCTGGTCTGGTACGCAGCCCAGTTCTTCTGATAACGCAGCAGATTGGGTTTCTCTGCGCTACCAAATATGCTTTCTGGCAGAGAACCAAGCGCACTGTATCTGACCGTACCGTCCTGAGACATGAGGAGATAGTTTGAGTGCTTTTCTAGCTTATCCTTTTGCGACACTTCTTGAGTGAAAACAATCACTATATTGTTCTCAGTCACCGAGAACTTGAAACCGTCTTCAGTTCGGATAACCTCATTACCAGTAACTCCTACTTTTGTAAAAGCTGGAGGTAGGCATTTCACCAGAACTGGCCCATCGGTTATTTCAAGTTTGAAAGACCGAATACAAAGGCTTACGGCGGTATTTTTATAGGTGACTAGCTCTAGCCGCTCTGAATCTGAATGTTTTATGAGCACCGGCACCGTTGTCGATGATGTTTCTCTAGTCCAAGTGAGGTTGTCGTAGGTAAGTTTCTTACCGTCTACGGAAATTAGCCAAGTGCGTTCTTCAGAACTGCGACTGACTTCGCAAACTGAATAATTTACTGAGGCATCTGTTCCTGCTTCTGCTGAGGCAAAGCTGCAAGCTCCTAACAATCCTTCAACTAGCTTCTGCTCTGTATCTTGATTTGCCTGCACTAACTTGATCTTAAAAGTAGTAGCCTTCTCAAAGTCAATGCCAGTAGTCGTGCCGCTGGCATTCGACAAAAAGCCAAGGTACTTCAGACAAGTATGCTGTTCAAAATCTTCAAGGAGTCCAGAAAATAGCCTAAACCGTGTTGCATCAGTTGACACTGACACTTGACTGCAGCTAACGGTATAGCCCTGAAGGTTTTCTTGATCATTTAGAGAAGCAAGAGCCTGAGTTGTAATAGTGACCTGCTCTGGAGTAAAGCTAATCAGTGGCTCAAGTTTTGATCTGACAGAAGCATTTACGCGCAGGCGTTTTGGAGAAAGGGTGTAGTTGACATCAACACTGACAAAGTTTTTCAGCCATAAGACAAATGTGCCGGGCTCCGAAACTTGGACATTGAAAAAAAACTCCTGTGGGCGCTCCTGAAGCTCTTCAATGTCCCTCGCTTTTATAGCTTCAACACCTCCGCTCCCTGCAAGGAATACCCTATGAACGCTGTCCTCATCTTTTTCAACATGAGTGATGATGCCCACTCGGCTCTTATGATTGGCGACAATTTGAACACGCCGATTAAGCAACACCTTCGCAGCATTCGCTATACCCTCAGCAGTTGAACTTACATCGGAGGAAATCGATATCAAGTTCAACTGACTCACAACTGGGCTGCAAGATCCAACAATGCCAGACCCGTCGATCAGCCCAGGATTCGGTCCCGGAAGACATACCAAGACTGAACCAGCCTTTTGCACGTTGTAGAGACAGCCGAGATCTCCATTCATGGAGAAGATAACCGCCTTTGGATCAACTGCCTTAGCTGCATTTGTCATATTTTTAGTTTGGTTGATAGTTAGGTATTTTACTCGACAGCGATAGTCACGCCGTGCCCGGCTGCCGCTGTGATTGCCATTTCTATGAGTTCTTCTCTAGATTTGTAGAATACTTTGACGAACTGATTATTGCCTTGAGGTTCTCCACCTAATTCACAGTAAAGTTTTTCCACCTTGCATCCGTTCATGCCTTCTTGCTCATTCGCACTTTTTTGACCAGGCTCACCAAGCCAAATCAATGAACCAAAGAGTGCGCCTTGGGCATTGATGTCGGCAAGGACACCGTAATCTATTCGACTGCCTTTTATGTAGCCAGTGCTGGGCCCAAAAGCGAAGGCTAAGATACCGCCGCGGTTAGCTGGCACCGGTCTTGTCCATTTAACAAAGGGCCAACCGCTGCTTGCATAGGTTGCATTTGAGGCTGTTGCCGTGGGTTTTTCATTCTTCAAGGCTAGCGCACTGATCTTTGAGAAGGGTTCGCAAAGACCGATAGTTGGCACGACCAGCGAGTAATAGACACCGAGGTTGCCACCAAGAGTGCCCAGAATCTCAAGATAGTCCATCGATACCTGCTCTGGTGCTGGGCAGTGAGCCAAGGCCTTTACAAGTCTCTCGTAGGCGAGCGCAAGGCGAAAACGGTTGACCATGCTTTGGTCTAAGCGCCTTTGCAAAAACTTTAGTACAGCTTCGTCTGCATTATCGGTAGCAATCCCAGCGCCCTGGTGCAAGCGATCGTCTTTCAAAATCTCAAATAGAGAGGAGATTACTTTAATCAGGCGACCAGCTTGTTCTGGTAGTCTGCTTTTAAGCATCTTATCTGTAAGTTCTTCGGCTACCAGCGGTACAAGCTGAGTTAAGCTAGTCAAGGCAAAGGCGTCTGTGCCTACATTAATTTGAGCCTGTGCACCAAATTCTGAGAGCATTTTCTTTTGTGCACTGAATGTGGTGAGTGTTTGCACCATCTGGTCAAATGAACTGCTGTATAGACACTCAACATCTCTCTTTAGTGACTCGATCGCAGAATTGCTAATAGACAATTGAGAGTCTTTTTGATGGATCCATTCGTCAATTTCTATTCGTAGATCCAAGTCTACAAGAGCAAGTTCTTGCCAGAATTTAGCATCGAATATCTCTAGGATGCCGCCGGTGATAAGGGCATAGGCACTTGTGGCTTTGGCGGCACGTTCAATGAATTTGCCTCTGATGTTAGGGCCTAGTGCTGAGAGGTCAATTCCAACTGCACTGTTCCCGTGCAAGAGGTGTTGGTATGGATTGACTCTGTTTCTCGGAATTTGGTCAGTGACAGTTATCTCTAAGCTAGCTGCTGCTGACTTCTTTGGGAATAGGCGTTTGAGTCTCTTGATGTCTCCGAGCTTTCCCTCCTTGCCTTCCAGCTGGCTTTCTGTTGTATCAGCCAGTGTTTCTTCATCTGTTAGCCCGTTCTGTTCAAGAATTTCGATCGTGGCTTGCGAGATACCTGTTTCTAAAAGCAGAGCGCGAAATTCGTCTTTCATATAGCACTGATTGGTGTAGGGAGAAACAGGAATTTAGCTAATAAGCTAAATTCCTGCATTGGTTAAATAGTTCGATTACATCAAGGTATGAGTTCCGCAAGAGATATCAGGTTATATCTAGGCTGAGATTTTTAGACTCATACTGAAGTTGAAAGCGAATCTAGTCGTTTGATTGAGATAGGAATCTTTGCTAGAGCCGTTAGTCGCATTGCTAGAGGGCACACTGGGGTTGACGATTTTGAACAAGGTGCTGATGTCGCCTGCCAGTTTACCCAAAATCGTAGCGTAGTCTAACGTCACCACGGTTGGGCATGCGGCCAAGGCACGCACCAATCGTTCATACGCCAGAGCTAAGCGAAAACGGTTGGTAAAACTTGGGCCGATTTGGCGCTCCAAAAACTTAATCACAGCTTCGTCAGCGCTTGGTGCCGTTATGCCGATTGAATCCGCTAGACGAGGGTCCCGCAAAATCGCCATAAAGTCTTTCGCCTGTGTTGCTAGGCGTTTGGAAGACTCCGGCAGACGGCTAGCCTGCATGTTGCTAGAAATTTGTTCAGCGGCCAGTGGCAGAAGAAGAAACAACTGGGAGATTGCCTGACTGTCTTCGCCTACGTTAATGTGTGCTTGTGTACCGAAAGTAGTAAGCAATTGTTGCTGTGAGGCCAGGTTAGCAGCAGTGTTGATAAGGTCCTCAAACTTGCTACCAAACAGTCCAGAGATGCCTTCATAGGCCTTTTTGGTGCTCTGAGCTGAGATGTAACGACCTGATCGGACATTTTCTAGCCAATCATCGATGCGCCCTCTCAACTCAATATCATAGAGCGTTGACCAAAGGGAATCTTGTTCGAAAATTTCAAACATTCCCGTACCAGCCAAGACAAGAGCTAGCGCGCCATCTGCTGCTAAATGGATGAATGCACTGTTGATTTTTGCTTTGAGCGCTTCACTGTCAATCCCGATGGCGCTCGGACCTCCTAGTAGGTAGGCGAATTCGTTTTCTGCTGGTTTTGCACTAGAGAAAGGTGTGGTTGAAACGTCCGTTGAAGTGGCTGCTTCCAATTGAACAGTGAGATTTTGGAACCCGCTTTTATTTGAACTTGCGCCAGGATACAAACGCTTTAGGCGCTGTGCGTCTCCCAGTACGAAGCCTGCGCTCTGAAGCTGAGCAATCGTGCAATCGGCAAGAGTTTCTGCTGAGAGGTTCTCATCTCTCACCAATTTCAGACCCTTGTCTGATAGTCCAGCTGCCCTGAGCGCTGATTCTAGGGTATCCACTGAACTCGCAGAGTTAACGGCTGATTCATCGGTAATGGAGGTATTCGAGGTGTTTGAATCTGGCATGGTGTGTTTGTTTTTGAAGTGGATGTGTGTCGATAACTTTGGGGATCATAAGATCACGAGGCAACTCGTCGAAGGTTGCCTGCGTTAACCATCTTATGACTGCGTGCGGTTGCGGATTACTATTTCTTTCCTCGGAGGCGGCCGCGGTAGTAACGGGAAGTTAGTCATGGCGACCTTACTGCGATTCGGTTTGTCGTTGTGAATGAGGTTGTGCCGATGGGCAAGTTCATGCCGTTTAGGCAGGTGCTCCAGGTGGCTTGAGTCTTTCAGGGAGCCAGTGTCCTGCGTAGACATCGCTTAGCTTGACGACGATATCACCATTGATCACTTCCTGGCCGCGGCTTTCTGCACCAACCACCCAGTCTGGAAGCATTGCCTTGATGTCGGGTTCTATCAGGTCACCATATTGAACTTCATTGCCTCTGCCAGCTGGTGTGAGGCAGCTTCCTGCGATAAACGCGGCATCGTCTGTGACCAGCTCTTCGAGGTTGGGCACTCCGCCGTCATGTCCATGAACCGCTGGTATGAATAAATGTTCAGGATGGCGTGTTG
>CALRJJ020000146.1:0-9284 GCA_943367505.1 Flavobacterium psychrophilum
AGCTCAACTCTAGCGTTTCTATTACACAAAGCCATTGGCGATAACCTCACTTGTATGTTTATCGATCAAGGCTTTATGCGTAAGAACGAGCCGGAGTGGCTGGTTGAGACCTTTGAGCGCGACTTCAATATTCATGTGCACTTTGTCAAAGCCCGGGATCGCTTCATCAGTAAAATTGCTGGTGTGACCGATCCAGAAGAGAAACGTAAAGCCATTGGTGCTGAATTTATTCGCGTTTTCGAAGAAGAATCAAAGAGACTTGGACCATTCGATTTTCTAGCTCAAGGCACACTCTATCCCGATGTAATTGAGTCTGCTGGTACTAAAATTGATTCTAAGACTGGCAAGAAAGTAGCTGTCAAAATTAAGTCGCACCACAACGTTGGTGGTCTACCTGAAGACTTGCAGTTTGAGTTAGTTGAACCGTTCTGCAAATTGTTCAAAGACGAAGTGCGCGTGCTGGGTCGCGAAATTGGTGTGCCACCGGGCATTATTGAACGCCATCCGTTCCCTGGCCCTGGTCTAGCTATTCGTGTTTTGGGCGAAGTCACTAAAGAGCGGCTCAAAACTTTGCGCGAAGCTGACTGGATTATCCGCGAAGAAATTAAGAGCCACGGCCTCTATCGTCAGGTTTGGCAAGTGTTTGGCGTCTTGCTCCCAACTCTATCGGTAGGTGTCATGGGCGATCAGCGCACCTATCAAAACCAGATTGTTATTCGCGCCGTTACCTCAGAAGATGGCATGACTGCTGATTGGGCCAGACTACCTTATGACTTGCTCAGTGTCATTTCATCGCGCATCGTCAATGAAGTACCTGGTATCAACCGTGTGGTTTATGACGTAACGTCCAAGCCACCAGCCACTATTGAATGGGAGTAAGCCTTGGACTTTGAGGATCTCTATAATGATGAACCTCGCGATTCCAATGGAGCTTCTAAACTCTCACCAGAGAAAAAGAAGATAGAGGTTTCTTCCCAAGAGGCCCTAGCAACAATTGTTTCTCGTGTAGTCTTGGGTCTCATCCTTTTAGTCTCCTTTACCGTAGGCTGCTGGGTGTCTGCTACTGCTTTGCACCAGGCAGATACCTGCTGGTTTCTTGCCCTTGGACGCTGGATCCACGAGCATGGCGCAGTGCCCGACCTTGATCCATTTTCTTGGACAGTGGCTATCACAGCAAACGGCCAAACTGTGGCTGCCAGCCAGGTTGCAGCCAGTGATTTTGTCGTCAGTCAGTGGCTCTCGGCGCTGCTTTCTTATCTTTCAACCCTGGCTGGCGGACTGCTTACTCTGCTGATATTAAACGACGTGGTCATCGTCACGGCCTTTCTCTCTTTGCCTATTGGCTTTGTTGTCAGGCGTGGTGCTCCTTTTGTCGCTGGTTTAGCGCTGGTTATTCTGGCAATGTTGACGGCCCTTCTTTGCCCAACAAGCTGTACTGAGATTTTCTCTTATTTGTTCATTGCTGTTTTCTTGCAGGTGGCTCACCATGCGCGCTCTGCCATGCTCTGGCATGACGATAAGGTCTTTCGTATTGCTTATGTTCTAGTGCCACTGATGGTGCTCTGGGCCAACCTGCATGTCGGTTTTGTTATTGGGCTTTTGATTTTGGCTGGCTGCTTATTGGGCGCTTCTCTGGGCAAGCTTTTCAAAGGCGCTAGCAGTAAGGCTCTCACTGTTGAATTAGCAATGGCCCTTGTGGGTTCGCTGCTAGCTAGCTTCGCGACACCTTATGGCCTAAAGCTTTGGGCTGTTATGCCACAAGAGCTGGCGTCATTGCTCTCGCGTAATGTTACTGCCTTGGCCTATTGGCCCTACGGGCTGCTCTGCCTCGCGTACGCTCTGCTAATGGTGCGCGAGTATCGCGCTTGCCAGGGTAAGCCTGGGGCCCTAGTCGACGGACTAGTTGTTTCTGAACTGGTCACAGCCGGGCTCGTTGGTAGTGTGGCCATAGCAGCGACTGTGGCGATTCCTGGCCTGATTGTTTTTACTACTCTAATTGTTCTTGCTGAAGTTCTGACATTGCTTGGCTTGCGCCGCCTGGCTGCCCATGCCGATGCTTCTATGGCTGCTGCTAAGTCTGATGGGTCTGCTAAGTCTGATGGGTCTGCTAAGTCTGATGCTTCTGCAGCGGAAGCTAAAGCTGAACCAGATAAGTCTGAAGCCGATGCGGCCGCTACCCAGTCTAGTTCACCCCCAGAAAACCCTCGCAAACGCACATTTTGGCAAGATCTAAACTATCACTCACTCGATGTTTGGCTGGCCGGTGGTGCATTCGAGTTGGCCATCGTTTCGTTCTGCTCGATTGCCGGTGTCTGCCTGGTTGCTAACAAAATAACTAAGCCAGAATTGCCCACTGTTAGCCGCGCCTTTAAATATCCCTATGAGATTTTCAATCAGGTTGTCTGTCCAGCTCTAAGTTCGTCTTCAAATGAACCAGCGGGAAAAATTGCCAGCAAAGCAATTCACTACATTGAGCAGCACAAAAGTGAGCTTGGCGACAGGGTTTTCAACGATGCTGCCTTTGGTGATTTGATTGAGTGGCAATTGCGGGCCACACCTAAAGTTTTCATCGACACTCGTTTGAATGTCTACGATGCAAAAATCGTGGCCGATTATCGCACTATCAATGAATGCTTGGATGGCTGGCAATCAAGGCTTGATGCCTATGCTATTGATTGGGTCTTTGTTCCAAGCAACTCTAAGTTGGGTCAGGCATTGCTAAACAATTCGGCCTGGGAAAACCGCTATCATGATGATGGTGCTGTGATTTTTGTACGTAAGAAAAGCTAGGGAAGCGCTTGATTCTCGCTGCTGTGCTTGTCTATCCAACTAGATAGAGAGTCAAGAACTATGCTGTTCTGATTGTCTGTTTCAAAAATCAGGTGCTCGGCATTACCAACGATCATCATTGTTTTGTCGTCTGATTTAACCGCCGCAAATAAATCGTAGGTGCCTTGTGGCTTAACTAGCTTGTCTTTAAGCCCCTGCACCATTAGCACCGGTAAAGTCTTGATGTCACCGCAATGGCTCTGGGTGCGACGCATGAAAATAGCAAAGCGCATAAGCTCTTTGGGTGACAGCTCATTTTTTGCCTTGAGACTGTTGGCCCAGAGTGTGCGCATCTCTGGTCGGGCTGTGGCTTGAGCGGCGATTTGAGTGCCAATGTTGAAGGGCTTGTCTGGGCCATTGAGGAAGTGCAGCGCCACAGTCAGGCTCATTCGCTTGGCCTGCAGTCTTTCGGCTGAAGGCACCGAGGCAATAACGCCGCGCAAATTCTGTCCGAACTGAGCTGCTGTATTGAGGGCAATGGCGCCACCCATTGATTCACCGAGCAGAAAGATAGGTGCTGATGGATTGTGCTGTTTAATCAATTCGACCAGATTATTGATATCAACAAAACTATCTTTGTAGTCGATTTTTTCATTGCCACTGGCATTCATCCACGAGCCAAAGCCCCTAACATCGATGGCAAAAATCGTATATCCCCGCGCTCGCATTTCGTGGGCAAACTTAGTAAAGGCGCGATTGTCGAGGCCCATGCCATGCACGGCAATAATGGTGGCTTTGCTTTTAAATCCGGGAGCTGTGCTTTGCCAGGCAATTATCGGTAAAGTCTTGAGTTTGAAAGTAGTGGCCAGCCAGAGATATTCGCCCAGAGATTGAGGGTGAGTGTCAGCCATGTAATCTTTGAGAAAGCGATCGCGCACGGCTCTCAGGGGAATAGCTCCCACTGTATTTTCTATTTGTTCGCGTTCACCCATCATTTGCACGAGCAGGCCCACAAGGTTTTTGCGGTAGTACTCGTTTTTGTCTTTGTCGCCAAGATTTTTGTAGATTTCAGCGAGATAGACATTGGCCCAAAAATACGGACAGAGCCCCGAGATCTGATTGCTATTGGTGGCGGTTAACTGTGCCAGAATTAGAGCTGGTGCCTCGGCTTCTTTGTAGCGTTTCTCTAGAAGGTAGCAGCCCACCAGTCCTTCTTCTAGCTCAGCTCTCAGCAGCGTGCCAATGTCATTATTGCCAGCGCATAAGAGCGCTAGATTGTAGTGCTTAAGGGCGTTCTTAGTGTCTCTCTGGCGGTAATAGCACTCAGCAATGCAGCGCTGCAAAATAACTTGATCTTGCAGCGAGAGCTGCTGGTTGCCTGCTGGCAGCTCTTGAATTTCTTTTAGATACTTGATGGCATCGTTGTATTTCTCGTCTTTGAACTGCGAGAAACCAGCCAGATAGAGAATGGTTGGATCGAGTTTTTTAGCCTTGCGGGCCTCATTCAATGCTTCTGCGATTTTGGCATCAGCCTCTTCCACTTTGTCTGCTTGCAGAAGGCTATATATTTGCAAATCAAGATTGCTCAGTTCGCCTTTTGAGCGGTTGGGCGCAGCATTTTGCTGCATGCCCGACTGCTGCATGCCGGATTGTTGCGGCTCTATTTGTTGCTGTATGGACTGCGGAATAGGCTGTTGAAATTGCTGTTGAACAGGCTGTTGGGACGGGGCAAGATCAGATGTTGATGTTGTAGTAAGTGGTGTGTGCGATTGCGGCACGTGAGCAAGAGCAGGAATTGGCACTAATAGGGCCGCCATTAACGCTGTTATGGAGGCGCCTAGTCGGTTAGTTCGTTGAAGTTGATGTTGCCGCACGGAATACCTAAAAGTTAGTAGGTCTAGTCTATAGCAAGCCGGCTCGGTGCCGCTAGCTCCCTTGGGGGTGATGGCTGATTTTCCCAGCCTCTTTTTGCAAACCGCTAGTCAAGTGCCTATTGCTTTCTTGCCAATAGAGTCTCGTTTGCTATCGGCAAGCTAAAATAAAGGGCTATGAATCAAAACGCTAAAAGTCCGGACGAAAACAATGACAGTCTATCTGCTGAGGAGCGCAAGCTCAGGCTAGATGAACACAAGCTTGAGATTGAACGCCAGAAGCTGCTCCTTGACAATAATAAGTTTGCCCATGACCGCTCTTTCATCAAGACCTGGCTGCCAATTATTTTGCCGGTTTGCGCCACAGTAGGTATCGCGGTAATTTCTTCGACAATTAGCCTTATCGATAAAAAGGCCCAAGAGGAAGCGACCAAAAGAGCAGGCATAGAGGCTGAAGCCAAAGACAAGCATGACTGGTCTGTAAAAGTCGTAGAACTTTATCTCAAAAATCCCGCGTCTTTTGATCTGACAGCAGACAAGTACAAAGCTGGCCGCAACTTGCAGCTTCTGGCTTCGGTGGCACCGGCCGAAGTGCAGTCAGTACTCGAAATTGAAGTGTCGAAGCTCAGCCCTAGCCTAAACAATGAAGGCAATGCATCGGCGGAGTGGCTCACCACTCTTGGTGCTATTTCAAAAGTTCAAAGGGCAATTCATAAATCATCAAAGTCGTCAAAGGTGCTCTATGGAAGAGACCATGCTTTGGCTGAAGCGGTAAATGCCCAAGACGTTTCGGCCGTGGCCAAACCAGAAGAAGCTGTGCACTATCAAGATATGACTGCCTACGTGCAATATCCAGAAACTCGAAAAGACGAAGCTACCACTGCAAAAGAGTTGCTAGTCTCAAAGGGAATGACCATCCCGTCTATGCAGGTTTCTAGCCAACCGCCCGATCGGCTATTGGTCAAATACTACCTGCATAAACAAAAGCCTCTGGCTGAAGCTCTAGCATCTGAATTGCAGAGCAAGCTAAGTCTGAAGGCGAGCGAGGCGAAAAAAATTAAGAGCGAGGGTCACACAATGCCTGATGGCATACTAGAAATCTGGCTTCCCAATTGACTTGCGCTGGTTTAGCGATTTAATCAGGCAGAGACTGGTGCGCCTTGAGCAAATCGGCATCAGCTTTTTTGTCTTCGTGCAATATCTGATATATGTGCGCTCTTTCGGTATAGGCATCACTGGCGTCTTTTGGCGATTTGTCTATGACAGCGCTATAGTCTTTGATTGCCGCCTGGTATTGCTTCATGGCAGTATAAGCCTCTGCCCGTCCCATTCTTGCCTTGGCTAGGTTGGGGTATTGCTTTAGAACTTTGCTGAAATCAGCAACTGCCTCTTTGTATTGTTTGCCGCTGGCAAGATAGATGGTGCCTCTGGTTTCGAAGGGCGCAATCAAGTCGGGATTTTGTTTAATTACTTGATTGATATCAGCCATCGCCTCGGTCAGCTTGTGCAGCTCTCGATAGCAATCGGCACGCAGTGTCAAAGCTGCGGCCTGCTTTCCTTTGGCTGCGGTCTTGAGAGCGCTGACTGGTTCTGGCTTTTTGCTCTGTTCTATTACTGTCGAGCAATCTTTTATAGCGGCTTCAAAGTCGCGTTTCTTGGCGTAAAGCGCGGCGCGCAGTATTCGAGCAGACATACCGACAGAACTGTCTTTCTCTTGCTCCGCCCTGGTCACGGCTAGGTTGGCATTGGTCAGGGCGTTGGTCGGATCGCCGGCCTTGGCATAAAGCGTTGCTAGATGAAGGGGCAAGTCTGGTGGCGACTTGTCGTTCACTTGAAACTTGAGATAGTTGATTGCCCCTTTCAGGTCGCCTATCTTTTCGAGGCGTATGGCGTCATTGCTCAGGACAGCGCTTATCTTTCGCTCTTCTCTTGCAGGTCGCAGCGTCAAGTAGTGCTTCATGTCAACGTTGGCTTCTTTGAGCTTGCCCTGTTTACGGTAAGCAATCGCCCTGTTGTGATAGGGCATAGGTGATTTTGGATTGAGTTTAATTGCCGTGGAGTAATCGGCAATTGCCTTGTCGAGCTGATTGGCAACCGTATAACAATAAGCTCGGCGGTCGTATGCATCAGAGAGCTTTGGGTCTAGCTGAATTGCTAAATTGCAGTCTTTCATTGCCGCATCGTATTGATCGAGAGCGACATGGACCGCAGCTCTTTCGGCATAGAAAGCAGCATTTTTGCTGGCTTTCTTTTCGACCTCTTGAAGTGTAGTCAGTGCCATCTGAGCATTGCGTTGATGGCGGAAATTATAAGCGTCGATGATAGCCCTATCGACAGTAGCATCTGCCCAAGCGGTTAATTGCGCTCCTGTTAGCAGGGCTAGAGCCAGAGTAATCGCTAGTTTTGATTCGAATTGCATGAATGCCGATAATTTCCTTGCTCTCTTGACCGCTGATATTTTAGCGCAATGGTTTCTGCTGGGGCGGATTTTCTTTAAGCAAATCAAGGCAAAAAGCGCAGATATTCTTAATTCCACAACGTGCGTTGAAGTAATGCTGTAGCGCTTCTGTGAGAGGAGTGTTAGGTTGCCGCTTGGTTGATTTCGGGTGGCGTCTTGTTTTATTTGTTGGGCAAGCGCTTGCAGATTTTGTAAATGATGTAACAGGCGCTTCGGCGATGTCGTAATAATTGTAATACTACTGTTGGTGCGGTGGTGCTATTTTGCGAAACGCTGAAATCGCTTGCTATGTTGGCTTCTTGTTTCTTTATAGTGTCATGGCTAAATTCGCCATCGTTGCATTTGTAGTTTTTGAGAAATCTTTTAGGCCGTACTTTCTGTCTGAATTACTCGTTCTCGTTTGCTGAAGACTATTGTTGTATAAGGGTTTTGCAGTGTAGGTGCTTGATTGAGTAGTCGTGAAAATTCCACTTTCATTCATTATTTGTCGCTAGCGAGATGATCGTTTCTCAATAATTTTCATCCCTCGAATTGCAGTGCTAGACAACGTTGTAAGCTGCGCGTTAAACGACAGCGCGAGCCGTGCCACCACTAGGTTGTGTTATTAAGTGCAATAAATAATGGGCGTTGGTATGTAGGCTCTCTGATTTGTGAAAGTAAGCCTGAGGCTTAAAAGCCTTTATTGGTAAGTCTTTTGCGTTTCGCTTGTTGAGCAATGCTTCTATATAGACTGCAAAAATTTCGCTTCAATATGAGTTTGATTTCGTGGCAGCCGATCGAATAGTGTCGCTGGGCACTTCCAACTAATTCCACTTCGAGATCGCTTCCAACCCCTCCCCCATTTAACTCAACTATCAGCGTTTCCATAAAGCCTATTGGGCTTTTACCTTGCCGCCCCTGGCTATTTGGCTTTCTAACCAAGATGTGTTTCATAATTAGTCGTTGGACTTTCTACTTGACACCCTGGCCCATCGATATTAGTAGGTAGCAAGCTTTTTTACGCCCAGTTCCTTTTATGTTAGCGCTCTCAGATTTCTAAACACTAAACCGCATTTAGCATGAACCGGCGCTAGGTAGCTCATCTTGACTATCGGCGCAACTTTGACGGAGACCATTCCAAATGAATCAAGACAATCAAATGACCGAGACCGGACAGATGAGCAAGGAACCATCCTTCTATATTGAATTGAGCCCTCACTTGCGGCACATCGTCATGAAGCGGGCTTACTTTCTTCGCGGCCTGCGCACTCGCACCATGTTCTGCTTAGAGAAGATCGCAGGCAAAGCTTGGCTTGAGATCACTCTCATTGAAAAGGCGAAGCCAGAGATTTTACCTTGGGACAGCGCACACAGTGTCGCTGAGAAATTCAAGGCCGAGCTGAAAGCGGACGTTTTTGTTGAACCTGCTTCTGAAGTCGGGCGACATCATCAGCTCACAGCTGCGCTGGAGACTCGCGATCCGTTTTCTGGTCGGTCGGGGGCTAACGAAGGCAACAATGCTTTTGGCTTCCAAGATCCGTTTGCCGGAATCTCTGGAGTGCTCGGCGTGTCACGTGGCCGCTCAACTATGCCGGGCTTTTCTGGTGTCGCCGGGATGCCGGGTATGCCAAATATCGCTGGGCTGCCAAATGTGCCTGGTATGCCTAATATCCCTGGTCTGCCCAATGGCTCAGCCTTCGGCTTGGGCGGCAATTCAAATGACTTCTTGCCAGCACATGTGCGCGACGCTCTAGCCATGGGCGAAAAGCAGAGCGAGACTCTGCCAGCTTTGCGTGCGCTGCCAGCGTTCCAGGAGTTGCCTGAGGTGAAGCGAAACATGTTCGAGGTCGAGGCTATGCAAGCCTTGCGACGCGCGAGCAGTGAATTCATTCAAATGAGTATGCTTGAACACAGTCAGCAAAGCCTAGTGGCGCTTCTTTCTGATGCTGGTGTTTCGCGGCGTCTGAAGCGCTTCTTGGCAGAAGCTTTGCCGGTCGCTGCTTGAACTGTTGAAATATTGAATGGGGAAGATTGGCTTGTGTGTCCATTGCGCTGAGCGGTTGATTAGAGGCTGCTTTTGAAGCTTCTCAATCAAAGCTCTGCTGAAGATCTAATTGAGCGGTGAGTCGATTTAAAACGAAAGGCTCACTGCTCTAATAATCAATGAAGTAGAAAGGAGAACTATATGTTCAACCTTTTTAAATTTG
>CALRJJ020000147.1:0-9255 GCA_943367505.1 Flavobacterium psychrophilum
AATATTGCTGAAGTCAGCACTTGAGCTGGTTGCGCTGTTTGTAGTAGTACTTGTGGTTGTTGCTGTTTGGTTCGGCAAACCAGCCGCAAAGCTAGCTTGCTGGCTCAGAAGAAGCGCTAGAGACAATGAGCGGAAGAAATTAGCACGTATTCGCATCGGCAGACCAAGAAAGGGAGCCAATATAATAACTGGTTCCGGCGATTTTAAGATTACCAAGCACTTTGCCGGCTTGACAAGTGGTGGCCTCGCTAGGGCCAGTATAATCAGCTCATTAGCTTTAGGACCGTTCATCTAGAACATTGGCCGCAACAGGAATCACGTTGGCAATCAACAAAAACTCATTGGCATTTAATTTCTATCTTGGTGGTCTTGGCGCCCTCCCGCCCCTATCTATTGATATGGGTTTGCCAGCGCTGACATCAATCGCAACTTCTTTGCACACTACGGATGCAGCTGCTGCTCTCACCCTTAGCCTTTTCTTGGCTGGTTTCGCCGTGGCGCCAGTGGCTGGCGGGCCGCTTTCGGACCGCTTTGGCCGACGACCTGTATTGCTAGGCGGCTGCCTAATCTTTGCTATTGCTGCCGTTGGCTCTACTTTTGCCCCGACAATTGAATTACTTTTGTTCTTTCGTCTGCTTCAAGGTATCGGTGCTGGTGGCGCTGCTGTGCTTTCAATGGCACTGATTCGCGATTTGTTTGAAGGGAATGAGGCCAGGGCTAAACTTTCGTATGTTGGAATTTTGCGCAGCTTTGCCCCCATGATTGCACCAACTTTAGGAGCTTGGATGCTCATGTTCGGCAATTGGCGCTGGATTTACGGCTTCCTTGCTGTTGGTGGATTGGTGATATTGCTTGTCACCTACTTTGGGTTTGCTGAGTCGGCTAAGCATGAGCGTGTGCCACTAACTTTTAGTGCTTTACGCCAAAGTTATGCAACAGTGATCAAGCATCGCGTTAGTTTTGGCTACGCCAGTCTTAATGCCTTGATGTTCGGTGGCATGTTTGCCTATGTCTCGAATTCGCCCCTGCTGCTGATTGGCGTTTATAAGTTGTCTAATCAGTTGTTTGGCTATTTGTTTGCTGGTACCGCATTAGGTATCATGCTTGGTGCTCTGGTAAATGGCAAGCTCAGCGATCGCAATATTCCTCACACTGTGCCTCTTACAGCAGGGCTGTTAATAGCCTCGACTGCTACCCTGGCAAATGTGCTCGTGACATTGTCAGGTCATGCTGCTCCGGGTACATTATTACCTTGTCTGTTTCTGTTCACCTTTAGTGCTGGTTTGGTGGCACCCAATGCCGCCCACGGTTGTATGCACCCGATGCCGAAAATTGCTGGTGTGGCATCAGCTGTGCTGACCTTCACTCAAATGATAGTCGGGGCACTTTCAAGTGCTATCGTCGCTTATTTGTATGACGAACGCTCTGCTATTGCTATGACTGGCGTAATGGCTGCTTTTGTAGTTAGCGCGGCTTTGGTCTATTTCGTTGTCGTCAAGCCAGCCGAGAGAAAGTTGGCCTAGCCCCGAGCGGTTTTTTTCTTTGGGCGTTGTCATGTTAAACTGAAGAGACTAAAAGCAAGCTAGGGCTTGTGCCAATCAATGAGAAGACATAGTCAGAAGCGTTTCGCTGAAGAAGCCGCTCGTTTCATGGTTGAAGGTACTGAAAGCGAGTATCTTCATGCTAAAGAACGGGCAATGATGATGCTTGGTCTATCTAGTCAGACCCGCCTGCCGTCAAATCGCAAAGTTAGAGAATTGGTTAGCAAAATCACCAAAGCTGAGCTGGGCGAGGATGAAGTTGCCCGGCGCGTGCGCGAAATGCGTGAAATCGCCCTCGAAGTAATGGAGATTATTGAGGCTTTTGACCCGTTTCTAATTGGTAGCACCCTGAGCGGAGAGATACGTCAGACTTCTGATATTGATTTGCATGCTTATTCTGATGACTTTGAGGAGATCAAATTTCTCTTGGCCGATTGGGGCTACAAAGAGATTGATGAAGAAGTTGTTCAGAACATGAAAGGTACGTTTATTCATCTTAAGTGGTTAGAGCGCGGATATCCGGTAGAGATCACTATTTATTCGTGGGCTATGCGCGATGTTGTTCAGTTCTCGTCAATAACGGGTAAACCAATGAAGCGGGCTGACATTGCTGGAGTAAGAAACTTGCTGCGAATTCAGCAACCACAGGAGTAGATAACTTTGGAAAAACAGCGCGATCAACGTGTTTTATTTCTCGTTCTATTTCTGTCGCTCTTGGCTGCTATGGGAGGTCTTATCTTCTTACAACAAAACTCTAAGAAAAATTCAGCTCCGGTTGAAACTAGAGTGCCTCAATCTCATGGAATTGTGCGACCAGACACCGATTTTGGCCCCTATATGGCAAATTTGCAAAAACGCATCAAGCGTGGCTGGTTCCCCCCTAAAAATACCGAATCATTGAGGGGGAAGGTTGTCTTTAAGGTGCACCACGATGGGACTGTGTCTAATTTGCGTATGATTACAAGTACGGGGCTGGCGTCGGCTGATTTGGCAATGATGAAAGCTGTGGATAGTGCTGCTCCCTTCGATACTTTGCCACCAGGTGCGCCCGCTGACGTCGATATTGAGTTCACGTTTGACTACAATGTTTTTTCTCGTGCAAACAGAAGGAAGCCCTTCTTTCAGCGTGAGGCGCCGAAGACCGAAGACACCGCCGGTCGACACAGTGGTACTGCCACACCGAGTGAATAACTCCGTGCTGATAGTTTAGAACGGCTCAAGAAATAGCTTTAACTGCTGCCTGTAGATATCGCGATCTTGTTCGCTCACTGATACATGCTGACTTGTTGGTAGTTCTAAATATTTTAGTGGTTGAGCGCCTTCTTTCGCCAGTCTTTGCGCATGGCTGATCGGCACATTCTTATCTAGTGCAGTGCCAATTATGAGGACTGCTGGATGTTTGCCTTTCAGCATTGCCAGATTGCTAAATGTCGGCTCCATAAAAAGAAAATCGGGATACATTGCAGTGATACCAATTTCTTGATCGGCCCAGTCTTTGGGTGAAGTGAAGGGAGATTCAAGAATCATTGCTTTGAGCTGCCTTTGCTTATTTAGCTCGCTCGTGACGCCTGCTCCGAATGATTCACCGTAAGCAATAATTGAACCGAGTGGATATTTCAAATCATGCACCAAAAAGTCATGTGCCAGGATAGTGTCAGGCACCCACCTATCAATGTTGCACGGCCCCGAAGACAGGCCGTAACCCTCTTGATCGTACACAAAGACTGAATAGCCAAGCTCTAACATGGTGGCAATTTGAAATGGATCACAGAGGTAGTTTATGGAGGTGCCCACGCCCTGCGAATAAAGAATTACCCCACGTTCTTTGTTTTTGTCTAGCTGAAAGAAAATGCTGTCTAGTACAACTCTGTTTTTATCGGCAGTATTGCCGCTGTTACTCGCTTGAATTAAGTAATGCTTGCCAATTATTCCGGCGATTTCAATCGGTTTATTGGGCCGCCTATCTGGCGGGTGGAATAAAATTCGAGCCGTAATGCCCCGATTGAGGCGCGGTGCATAGTAGAGATAAAGTCCAGTAAACAGAACGGCGCCAATTATGAGAACGACTTTTAGTGCTCGCCCGAGTTTCTTGATATCGAGTTTTTTCACTAAAACGTCCTAGCGTTTCTGATAGAGCGCTTTCCAGGCCAGGTGCTTTCTGCCGTCGTCTAAGATGAAGTAACTGCGCTCAAGCTTGATCACAGCAAAATGCGGCTCAATTGGAGTGAGAAGTTCAATGGCGCTAAGCTGAGGTGGTCCGACATCGGGATTTTCTCTGTATTCGTCTTTGCAGCCTGAAATGCTCAGCCATAATGAGCCTGGTTTTAGGGCTGTGGCCACTCGTTCCACAAATAGCTGACGTTTGGATTTTTCGATGATGTGATAAACACCGCGGTCGAAGGCAAAGTCTTGTGTGCCATCTGCCACTGGCTTGGTTTCGCAAATATCAATAAGGTGGAAATTGATTTGTTTATTTGCCTCTGCTGCCTTCTTTTGGGCTGCTTCTAAGGCTGTCGGTGCAATCTCAGTTGTGGTGACAGCACAGCCATGGTCGGCCATCCAGATCGCATTTGTGCCAGTTCCACAGCCGATTTCTAAGACTAATTTGGGGTAGTTGCCTTGACCTAGGGTGGCAAAATATTCTTCCAGTTCTGGTGCTGGTAGGCCGCTATCCCAGGGCGCTGAATTAGGCTGTTTGTAGCGCTCTTCCCAATCGTACTGTCTTTCGTCGCTTTGCTGGTCGGCGCTTCGGATTTCGCTGTTTTCAGTCTCTTGTGGGTTTTTCACTGCTAACCTGTTTGGAATACTGCCTTTATTTGAGCTAAGATTCTAACATGAGCGAAGACTGCCACAGCTTGAATCAATCGCGGCCGAATCTGGTTATTGCCCTCGATGGCGTCGGTGGCACTGGGATTTTGCCGCTCTCCTTGATGGCTGCTGCCAAGTTTGGAGGTGCGAACCTCAAGATCAGGCGCTTCTTTTGGAACCACGGCGTATTTATGCCGTTTCATGATTTGCTCGATAAAGAGCACATTCGCCGCAAGGGTGCGGAATTAGCCGAGCTTATTGATTCAATTGATAAAGACCATTCGGTGCAGCTTGTTGCCAAAAGTGGAGGCAGCCTGGTGGCTGTAAAGGCACTTGAGTTATTGACGGAAGGGCGAGTTGCACGCACTATTCTGCTCTCTCCTGCCATATCACCTGGATATGACTTGAGCCGCGCTCTACAAGCGATTGAGCGCAATCTGATTTGTTACTATTCACCTTACGATAGAGTTATTCTTGGCTTAGGCACGAGCATCTTTGGCACCTCTGATGGTGTACGCACTGTCAGTGCTGGTTGTGCTGGATTTGAAGTTGCGCCTCAGTCGTGTCTCTATCCAGAGCAATATGCCAAGCTTGAGCAAGAGCGCTGGCGCCCAGAAATGCTAAAGCAACTGCATAATGGTATGCACTTTGGCAACAGCGCTACCCCGTGGCTTTTGAAGAATGTTGTACCTCTTTTGAATGAGGTTGGTTGAATAGCTTAACTTACTTCTCTTACTTGTTCAGTGGTCCATGGAACTCGCTAATTACTTCAATGAATCCAACAATATTCTGATTGAATTCGTCTAAGTCTTCAGCCGGAATCCAGTATTCTTCATGAACAGACTGTGCACCCACTGTTTCAATGGAATATTTGTCTAGATATTCTTTTCGAACACTAAACTTCGTGACAAACCCGGCATAGCCACTAATTTCATCCTTGGTGTTCCAATCGCGAGCAATTTGTTCAGCGTAGGCTTGATTTAAAACGGGGTAGAAGATTGGTTGGTGAAAAAGGCGTGGCGGAAACGCCTTGAAGCCTGACTCTTCAATCAGTTCAAGTTCCTTTTTACCAACTGGGCGAAATAGAACTACTATTTCTGGTGATTCGCTTGTCATATGAACCTTTGTATAAGCCCGAGAATGAGTTTTATTCTACCTCATGGTCTTTTTGTTTCGTGTCTAAAAGAACTGGAACCTTCCACCATTGCCTACGTCAGCGCGATAGCAAAAGACGTTGAGGTGGTAACCATGAAGCGCGACGAAGGGCAGGGGAAAGCGAACAGTGTGAGCGGCATCCCTATGCCAGGCACGATTGTTCAGGTTCAGGGCAAGTCGGTGGAGCCTAACCGAAAGGAGCCAGATAAGCCATTTAAGATTGACGGCACTGGTGAGAATTATGCCCGTGACTACTTCGATAGCGAGTCTGAGCGCTTAGGAAATCTTGAAGATGGTTATGTTGCCGAGAAAGGTGACCAGAATTGGTCCTCTGGCTTACAGGATGAAGAGAATGTTGATGAGAACGCTGTTGATACAGATGATAGCGAAGGCCTATTGCCGGAGTGTCAGCCTCTTCACCTCGCTAATGATGCCAGATTTGGTGCCGATGAAGATGAGCTCACCTTGCGACCAGATAATCTCGATAGTAATTTAGTTTAAAACCAAATAGGAGCTTCATATGACTACTGAATCATCGCCGGTCTCAGAGGTGCACTCCTGCACCCACTCAGCCTGCAAATGCAAAGTTAGAGACGGTGAGTGTTGTGGAGATTTCTGCAAGAATAATGACTCCACCGGTGAAGATCCACATTGTGGCTGTGGCCATACTGATTGCGATATGACCGCTGAAATGGGCAACGAGGGCACCTTCGCCTCGACAGGCTCTTAGCTCTGTTCAATAAGTACTCATTGAGATCAAGCCGCGGCTCTAATCTTTGCCGCGGCTTGTCCAGTGGCTAGGTCTGGCATAGTCATTTCGCTTCTTTCAGTTTCGCTCGATATGCGTCGATTTCGTTTGCCTTAGCCCGCAATACTTCGGCCTGGCTCTCCCTGTGTGTTTGCTCCAAGTATTTAGCATACTGTCTGTAGATGTAGGCCAATTTGGGATGCTTCGAACCAAGCAGTTTCTCTCCAATGTCCACTGCTTTACCGAAGTGGCTATCAGCAAGACTTTTATCTCCCAGAGCTGCGTGTAGGCGCGCTAAGTCAAGATTTAGTTGAGCCCATTCGGGATCTTTTGCTGGCATCAATTTACTTTTGCTAGCCGCTCCTTTGAGCAAGTTTACCTTCGCCTCTTCTAGTTGGCCCAAACCTAAATAAGAGTGACCGAGATTTTGCCAGGCTGTAGCTTTGATCATGCTGTCACCAAAACCCTGAGTATTGAGAATCTCCAGGGCCGCTTTGGCCTCAACTAGTGCCGCGTCGTAGCGTTCTAAAAAGAGCAAGTGGTCGGCAATATTTACATGGGCTATGGCTACCGAAAGATTTGGCTTGTTTGCGCTAGCCGCGAGCTTGAGCTTGAGTGAGCGTCTTGAGCAGTCGAGAGCCTCTCTGAATTCACCAGCCTCGCTGTATGCTAACGACAGATTGTTGTAGGCAATTGCCTGTAGTTGATCTAGTGCGTTGTTAGTCATATCAAAACATTCAACAGCACTTCTGCCTACACTGATTGATTCTTCAATTAGCCCCTGCTTCATATATGTGGCGCAGAGATCGGTAAGCATGGCGCCTTCGCTCGTTTTATCTGGCGCTGTTTTTTTGAGTATTTCGAGCGACTGTTCAGCTAGTGATTTTGCTTCTTTGTAGTTTCCTTCGCCGTGAACTAACTCTGAGAGAAGCATGAGACAAGTGGCGAGATCCCTCAATGCTCCTGGGTCTTTATCTGCTTTTAAGTTTTTGACCAGACTGGCAAAATATTTTTTTGCTTTGGCCTTTTGTTCTAGAACACTGTAGAAGCTGCCGACCAAGACTTTTCGACTATTGGCGTGGTAGGCAAAGGCATTGCCCGGTACCATCAAGTTGAATTGGTCGATTAGTACCGCTGTTTTGGTGCATAGAAGCCCCGCTCTGTAGCATAGCTTTTGCGCAGCCGCTGGCGATTTGAGGCCAATATACAAAAGCAATTCACTGCAAAATCCTAAGATTGTCGGTGCTGAGCACCAAACGACAATGACATCTAATGCCAGGCAGCTCGGTCCTGCAAATTGACAGAAAATAGGTCTAAGCAAAAGCCAGATTCCTAGGGTGATGAAGCCGATAAAGCCTGCACCGATTTCTGTTTCTTTCATTGTTTCACCCACTACACGAGGCAGATTGGGATGCCATTATTCTCGTATACCCGTTTCCATCAGCGAATCTAAGCCGTGGTATTAAGACACCATTAAGATTGGCTTAGTCGTGAGGCAAACAGCACTTTGCTTGTAATTTCTAGTGCTGGGTAAAATGTGCAGAGTTAGGGAGATGGTTATGAGTAAAAGACTGTGCTTCGCTGCAATTTTAGCTGGTCTAATGCCAGTGCTTGCCTCTGTTCTAATAGCGTTGTTTCCGGCCTTTGTTTTGGCTGAAGATTCAGCCCTTCCCAATGGCATTTATTTGGTTTTGCGTGATGCTCAGAACTCTAAATCGCTTGAGCCCGCTAATGCCAATGAGCGCATTTTGATTGATGATGGTCACTTACTTGAACCAACCCTACCTAACCTGCCCGATAAGCCGAGATTTGTTGCTCTAAGTACAGATCACTTTATTCCAATAAGTCTTGCACAAAAGCCGACTAAGAAACTTGATGCACAGGGCAAGAAACAATTACTTTTAGAATTGGCCAAAGGGCAAGTTGTTCCGCTCGAAACTTTTACTCGTGAAAATTGTGGTCGCTCCGTGGCGATTGTAATTGGTAATCAGGTAGTCACTGTTCATAAAGTAAGAGAGCCAATTCTGGGTGGGAAGATGCAAATTACCCGCTGTACGGACAATGGCTGCGACGTTCTCTATACCCAGCTAGAGGGGGCGGAGGAGAAGAATTGATGAAGAAGGCGATTAGACTAATAATTTTTTTCTTTGTCAGCTTATTGGCATTGTCTGCCATTGCCACAACTGTTTTTATAGTGATCAACCGCTCCCAAATAGAGCGGCTAATAATAGCGATGGCATCCTGTGCTGAGAGCGTTAGTGTGGCTTCTTCAGCTAAGGCTCCTCGTATTCTATTTGTTGGTAATAGTTTTACTTTCTGTAATATGACACCAAACACAGTGTCTGAGATCGCTGCCGGTTTAACCAAAGAAAGGCCTCAGGTTGTGCAGGTAGTTTTTCCAAACTATTCGTTAGAGGACCACTATAAGAAGGGGCGTTATCAATCTTTGTTGAGAGAGCAAAAATTTGACTATATTGTATTTCAGGAGCAATCTTATCGCTCTTTGACTGAGACAGCTTCAACCATAGAGTATGGACAAAAGATGGCCCAGCTGGCTAGGCAAGCTGGTGCTAAAGTTTTTCTCTTTGAGATTTGGGCCGATCGAGACCGGGGTGATGACCAGAGAAAAATTGACTCTAATGCTTTGCTGGTTGCCGGTAAGATTGGCGCACAGTTAGTAAGAATCGGTGACGCTTTCTTTTACACCAGGTCGCGCTTCCCTGATATCGAATTATATGCTGAGGATGGTCATCATCCAAGTCAGTATGGTTCTTATTTGGCAAGCTGTGTTCTGTTTCATTCTTTATATAACCGAACTAGCATGGGCGCGCCGGTAAGTTTTGACTACAACTTTGGCTTCTTTCATTTTCCTGTGATTGTAGTTTCGCCCGAAACTGCGACCAAACTGCAACAAGTGGCAGGCGTCTTCGCCCGGTGTCTATAATTGCTCTTAGAAGCCCGTTTTCATGTCGCCTTTGCCAGCGCCTTTTGACTTCAACAACT
>CALRJJ020000148.1:0-9235 GCA_943367505.1 Flavobacterium psychrophilum
CGCTGGCTGAAATTGCCTCAATGGTGACACGCACAAAAGCACACAGCTTAAGACCCAACAGCTGGGGGTCAATATCAATGGTGTAACCGCGGATGACACCAATTTGCTCGAGTTTCTTTACTCGGGCGTGCACCGATGGAGGAGAGAGATTTAGTATTTCGGCTAAATCAGAATACTTTTTCTTCGCATCTTTTTTCAGCAAACCTAATAGTTTTTCGTCAATGTCATCCATGCAACTAACCTTTTGACCAATAGTAACTAATTCTATTCAGACTCTTATTGAATTAGTCGTTTAGACATTATCATTGTACCTAGTTAGGGCAACTTCATCAAACGCCAAATTTGATTAGGCTGCCAAAGACCAATGAGTTGCTGCTCAGAAACGCCCAATAAGCAATCAGAGCAAGACAATGCCGTGGAAACCGAGGTGCAAAATGTTCAATATAGATTTTAAGTCAGACAGTTCTAAGCTAATAGCTGCTTTTCTAGCAGTTTATTTGATCTGGGGTTCAACCTATCTAGCCATTCGCTTTGGCCTAGAAAGCTTGCCGCCTTTTCTCATGTCTGGCTCACGCTATCTAATTGCTGGCGCCCTCATCTATTTATATGCCTGGAAAAATGGTGCTGGACATCCTACTCGCGGTCAATGGCTGAGAGCCACAATCATAGGGCTGCTGCTCTTTGTCATGGGCAATGGTGGCATTGTCTTGGCTGCTCAAACTATTCCCTCAGGTCTAGTATCACTTATGGTGGCAACAGTACCAATTTATGTAGTCTTACTAGATTGGTGGAAAGCTGGCAAAGCCCCTAGTCACTTCACCAGCGCCGGCCTAATTGTTGGTGTTCTGGGAATGGTTCTCTTGCTCGGCCCTAGCAAAATCGGCGGTGCCACCAGCGTTGACCCGGTCGGCATAGTATGGGCCATGCTTGCTTCTCTAGCTTGGGCTGTGGGCTCGCTCTACGCCCGCCATGCAGATTTGCCTAAATCACAGTTGCAATCGGCCGGCATGCAAACGGTCACGGCTGGGGCGATCATGATGCTGATTTCAGCTGGCATCGGTGAAACCAGCGGCTTCAATATAGCCGAAGTCTCAACCAAATCGTGGCTCTCACTGCTCTACCTGATTGTCTTCGGCTCAATTGTTGGCTTTACTGCTTACGTTTATATGCTGAAAGCGGCCAGCCCCACTCGCGTTTCTACCTATGCCTATGTTAACCCGGTAGTGGCAGTATTTCTCGGCTGGGCACTAGCAGGAGAAGCGGTCACCTCGCAAACGATTATGGCATCGGCAGTGATTCTGTGCGCTGTCTGGTTAATCACAAGACCAAGCAAAACCAAGCTTCAGCCAATAAAACTTGAAGCCCGCAGGCACGAATCTATTAAATTAGAACCACTGCTACTTGCTCAAAAAGTCGTTAGCAAAAGATGAGCTCAACTTAGCGTGAGAGCGACGGTCTGCCGCTGCCAATGAGGCCTTCCCAAGATTGTCATAGCACTTGGCCCTTTGAAAATAGCTATCAGCCAGATTAGGCATTTTCATTTCGCCTGTGTAAGTCGGAGCTGTCAAAACTTTGATTGCTTCAGTGTAATCTTGGGCGGCCTCATTCCAGCGTTTCAACTCCTGATAACAGAGGGCCCTTCCGAGCAACGAAGATGGAATGAAATAACTAGGCGCATTTTTCAAGCTAGCAGCGTAGAAGCTAATGGCCTCGTTGTATTTTTTTTGCACTCGCAAGACATTGGCAGCCTTGCAGATATAGAGTGAACGCCAGGAAGAACTGTATTTGGCAGCCATGAGAAAATCACTAATAGCCTGATCGTACATTTTTAGTGCCATGTAGCAATTGGCACGACAGGAATAACTATCGCGATCAGGAAACTTGGTAACAACGGCGGTTAGGACCTTAACCGCCTTGTTGCATTCCTCGACCTTGAAATAATTTGAGCCTACTGTGTACAGGTGCACTAGCGAAGCATCGTCAAAATTTGTACAGCGATCAAAATTCTCAGCCGCTTCTTCATAGCGCTGCTGACACCAAAAAGAAAGACCGCGCCAGAGATTGAGAGCGTTGGCGTTACTTGGAGTTTCTTTCACCTTTGACAAAAGTGCATCAATTCGCCTGTAATTTCGCGTCGGCATAGCGGCATCAAGCTGCTGCAAAGGCAATGTTTTGTTGGCCGCAGTGGAGGGGGCCGCCGTATAAATCGGATTCTTCTGATTGGCCAGCTCTTGAGCTTCTGAAATCGACTCAGTTATTTGCAAAAGTTGCGCTCTTGAGCCAGTGTCTTTGCTGGGAGTCGCATGCACGACCATGAGCCAGGGGTTTAAACACAGAGCTAAGAACAAACAAATATTATGCTTAATCATTCTTTTCGCGGCTCCCCAGCGGGCTTACCCGCATTCTTTTTCAAGTAGGCTACCAACGAATCAACCTGCTCTTTAGAAAGCGGACCTCCTTCTGTTTCTAAAAAACCCGGCATAGAAGGGCTGGTTTTACTGCCGTGTGCGATTACCTCCTGGGCATGAGCGCTCAGCATGGGATCAGAATAATCGACTGACTCGATTAACGGGCCAGAAAGAATACCGCTCTCTTGCTTACGATGGCACATGGCACAATCGGCCTCAAATAATTCTTTGCCAAATTGACCCACGCCTTCATCAACATGGCAGCGCTTGCAGCGCTCGGCTGTAAATATTTTTGTGCGCTCTTTCAATGACATTGTGCCATGGGCATTTTTTACGTCCATGGCAATGAAAATTCTGCTAATTGGTCGCTCTGGGTCATCAGAATAGACAACCATATCTTTGGTGACAGGGCCTTGTTTCATAGTTGTATCAACAATGATGTCGAGCTTTACTGAGGCACCAGGCTTGAGCAAAGCGCCCTTAAAGTTGGTGGCAGTGCAGCCGCACTCAGACTTAGCTTCGGTGATAGTGAGTGGAGCCAAACCAGTGTTTGTAATGGTAAAGGCGCAAGGCACTTCGGCAGCAGCTTCAACTTTGCCGAGATCAACTTTTTCATGGTCAAAACTTATTTGCTGTCTAGTAGAAGGAGTTTTTTGTGCACTGGCAGTCTGAACTGGTTTGACTGGTTGGTCTGAAGCCTTAGAAGAAGAAGCATTATCGGCAGCAGGGGGCGTTGAGGAACATCCTGCTATCGTCAGAACAAGACAAAAAAGCAGAAAACTCCGCTGGTTCAGACTGTATCCATCCATTTTTCTGGCACCGGTTTTCCTTCGCGGGCTCGATACTCCGGGTTCCAAAGTTGGGCATAGACAGAAATGTCAGCCTGACTGATTCCAGCTTGGGCCTCGCGCTCCGAGCCACCTGAGTCTTCATGGGCCTCACAAATGGCATCGTAGCGAAAAGCTAATTCAGCCAAAATATTGGCAGCTTCAAAGTCACCACGGGCAATGGCACGATCACGAGCCGAGGCCAGCTCATCTTTAGTTAGACGACCATCGGGCTCACCAGAAGCAGACTCGGCTAAATCAATCTCTTCCCAATTCTTGCGGAGAAAAGGCATAATCACATCGGTGAGAAACTGATATTCATCCAAGAACATTTTAGTGACCTCGCATCTATCGAGCAAAATCCAAGTTTCAGTTGTTCAAGTGGCAGATATTCTAACTGCCTGATTTCGAGCGGGACACCATAGTGATTTTACCCACTGAACCCAATCTGCCAAACCCGGCTTGACAAGGGGGAGTTAGCCGCTAAATTTCTAATGAAAAAGCAGGAAAAATTTGGCACCTGGAAGGATGTAGCGAAGCTGAATTTCTGCTAAACTTTGCTCACTGTCAAAAACTTAACTCCCTCAGGTGCGTGCAATGGATCCAAAAGCCATACATTGCCGGGAACCCTTATCTTTCACCATTGTCTGTGACGAGCGTTGCTTTGTCGTTAACCGGCTGGCGGCCCTGCTCAAACTATGGGATCGCTCGCACCTGTTTACTTTCGTCGATCGTGAATCGGTCAGTGAAACTGCTCGCCAGCTAATTCAAGACCTTGATGAATCGCCCTGGAGCCTCTTTCTCATCGACGACAACAACGAGCGTTGGTATGGCCCAGAAGCTATTCCGATGATCATGAAAAATCTTCGTTTTGGCCGATTCGCAGCGGTTTTATACATTTTGCCAGGCACGATGTGGCTGACCCGCCAACTTTATCAGCTGATTTCGCGTACTCGTCTGATAATTTCTAGTCAAACAGCTTAGACCAGCTTTTCGATTCTGGGCATACTCAAGAATCGCTCTGAGGATAACCTGGAGTTTTTTCTATGCTGGAGCTAATCGTATGGCTGATATTTCCCCAGAATTTGCAGAGCTAGTAACTGCTGTCCGCCAAACCAAGTATTTAGAGAAAGCGCTGCGTTTCCTTGAGAGCCAGAACTTTCCACTAAACATGATGGAACTGGTGCAACAAGACGAATTTAGCCACGATATGATTCTGCCTTTTCCTGACCAGCAGAATTTTCTAGTGTTGTTCATAACCTGACTAGGGAAATTGACGGCGGTCGCCGTCTGGCAACATAGACCAAAAGCAGACGAATTGCTCGAATATCGCCTCGCTGACGGCTGGACACCAACACCATCAGAAATGGTAGACGGCATGCGGGTATTAGGACACGCCAGCTGCGCGCTGCCGCAATCAAAAGAATAAGAACAGTGCTACTAAAGCCCCAACTGCTGCAGCACCGGCTGATAACTATTGTGGTCTTTCACATCTGACGCGATCAACTTGATTTGCAGGCGCTCTGCTAAAGCCTGACTATCAGTGAAAGCTTTGCCTTTGCAGCGGCCCATGGCTTCAACCAATTGTTCTTGCAGCAAATGTGGATCCGGCACGCCCTTCGACATACGAGCATAAGCAAAACTATCATCGGCTATTAGTAATGCATTGGGCGAAAGGGCCTCCAATAGCCAGACCGCACGGTCTAATGGCAGGGGCGAAAAGTCAGCCACCAGATACTCAACCTCATCAGGAAGATTGAGAAAGCGGCCAAGAATATCTGAAACATTGAGCTTCCAATTAGTGAGCACCGACTGCGCCGGCTCTTCGCCGCAGAACAAAGGATCGGTCGGAGGAAAAGCTGCCGCTGGGTCAAGAGAAAACTGGGTGGAGAGATGGGGGCCGCGGGCTGGTGCTTCGGTCGAAGTCGGAGCGGAGAAGTCATTAGATGCAGTTACCGTAGCAACAGTCTGCCCCAGGGCGCTGTCGAGAACATCGTACATAGACTGTGCCAGGGGTGAAACTTGATTTAAGTCGGTGGCGGCCACCACAATCAATTTCTTGCGAGTGCGGCGGCGCCAATTGCGAGCTAGTACTGCCAGCGCCTCTTCAGTGTCGTCCACGGCCAGAAGAGGAAAAGAAGTAGCAGCAATAGGATAGCTGGGGCGGTCAGCGACAATGCAGCCAAGAGCGCCAGCCGAAAATGCATCACCTATGAAGTCGTGACCGTCAAAAGTCTTGCCCACAAGTGCAACAAACCAAGACCCGGTTAAATCGCTGCGGGTGTCTGTGGCAATCTCGCCAACTTCGTCTGGAACCATGCCGACGGCCACCCGGGCCCCAGTAAGTTCAATTATTTCTTCAGCTGAGTAGACTGCTGCCAATGATTTCGGTCTATTCTCCGGGTCGCCTATTAAACGCATTTAAATATAGCATTGCCATGTATTTGACAGGGGCTCGCCAGCCTTCCATAATTCTTCCATGCTGACAAAAATAAATTCCCCTGTTTCCAAGCTGGTGGAAGCCCTCGACGGCGTCGCCGAAGCTCAAGCCTGGCGCGAACGCCGCCATCTACTAGACACGCGCCAATTAACTATTGACGAAATTAGTCTTTGCCTGGCGCTGGCTCACTATTACAAGCACAACCAAGTGCACAAAAAGCCACCGCTGGCGATACTAGCAGCCAATACAATAGCCACTGTATTTTATGAAAACTCCACCCGCACAAAGACTAGTTTTGACTTAGCCGCCCGCAAACTTGGCGCCACTGTAGTCAACCTTGATGTCAATACATCCTCTGCCGCCAAAGGCGAAACCCTTGAAGACACGGCCCTGAATCTATGGGCTCTTGGTGTTAATGGCATCATCATGCGTCACAGCCAATCGGGAGCCCCCGATGATTTAGTACGCAATGTCGGCGACAAGCTCCATATCGTCAATGCCGGAGATGGCTGGCATGCGCATCCCTCGCAAGGGCTGCTCGACTTATACACAATTCTCGAAAGCATCGGCCATCTGCCAACTTTTGGCGCCAATGGCAAAGTAGAAAAACGACTGAGCGAGACAACTTTAGCAGGCAAGAAAGTAGCGATTGTCGGCGATATCATTCACTCAAGAGTGGCGCGCTCAAATCTTTGGCTTCTGAAAAAACTTGGCGCTGAAGTACATTTAGCTGGCCCACCGGCACTGCTACCCACAACTTTTGCCGATGAAGAATTTGGCGCTGTTGTGCACCACAGACTAGAGCCAGCAATTAAAGACGCTGACTTTATCATCTGCTTGCGCTTGCAGTTAGAGCGTCAAGCCCAAGGGCTTATAGCCAGTATTGATGAGTATCGCAAGCAGTATCGCCTTGACCACGATCGCATTCGCCTGGCCAAAGCCAACGTGCGAGTGCTGCATCCGGGGCCAATTAATCGCGGCGTAGAAATCACCAACGAATTAGCTGAAGATGCCATCATTTCTTGCGTTCTCACCCAAGTAGAGAATGGTTTACTCTGCCGCATGGCCATTCTTACTCTGCTTTTCTCCACACCAATTGCGAAACCTCAGGCCTAATTTATGCTGATCAAAAATTGTCAATTATTCGATAGCGTGAGCGATAGTGAAAGCAAAACTAGCACTGATATAAGAATAGACAACGGCAAAATTGTCGAAATTGGCAGCGCCGGCAAAGAACTAAAGGCGCTGAACGATGAAACAGTCTTCGATGCTGCTGGTCTCTGGCTTCTACCAGGCTTAATCGATCTCCATACTCATTTGCGCGATCTCGGTCAAAGCGCCAAAGAAGACGTGGCATCAGGTACTAAGTCAGCAGCCTCTGGCGGCTACACCACGGTTGTGGCTATGGCCAACACAGTTCCGCCAATAGACAATGCCAGAATCTTTTCGCAGCTCTTGCAAATTATCAAAGAAAAAGCTGTAGTCAAAGTCTTACCAATCGCCTGTGTCACCAAAGGTATGGCTGGCAGCGAACTGACAGAAATGGCCATTCTCAGTGAACTTGGTGCTGTTGGTTTTTCGGACGACGGCTTGCCTGTTACCAATTTAGCCGTGATGCGTCGCGCTCTAGAGCAGGCCAAAGCACTAGGATCTTTTATTGTCAGCCACCCTGAAGATAAAGATCTTTCTGGCACTGGTGCCATGAACGAATCAGCTTATGCCACAGCCAAAGGCCTTCCTGGCGTGCCGACCGCTTCAGAAGCAGCCTGCATCGCTCGCGAAATTGAAGTAGTAAGAATGACCGGTGCAGCTCTGCACTTCGCCCACGTATCTGCTGCAGCTAGTGTCAAACTAATCGAGCGGGCCAAAGCAGATGGCCTGCCAGTGACAGCAGACACCACTCCTCATCACCTCACCCTGACCGATAGCGAAGTTCCTGGTTACAACGCTAACTACAAGATGAATCCGCCGCTGCGCTCAAAGAAAGACCAAGACCTTCTTGTAGAAGCGCTTAAGAACGGCACCCTTGATGCCATAGCAACCGACCATGCACCCCATACAACCACCGAAAAAGAAATGGGTTTCATCGCCGCTCCCTGCGGCATAATTGGCCTGGAGACTGCCTTTGCCCTCTGCCTAGAGCGGCTTAGCGCGGAGAGCCTACCAGCTTCATCGCGCATGACAGTAGCCGAAGTAGTACACAAATTCACAAGCGATCCCGCTCGTATTTTAGGCCTGGCAGAGCCCAAAATCGCAGTTGGAGCAACAGCCGATCTTTGCCTGTTCGACCCAGAAATGACCTGGACTTATGAAGTCAGTAAAGCCACTTCAAAGAGCAATAACTCACCTTTTGATGGCCGCGAAATTAAGGGCCGAACTATTCTCACCTTATGCGACGGCAAAGTCGCCTACCAATTCGAAACAGCCACCAGCCGCTGGCTTGCCATCGAAGGTTTGGCTCTAAAATGACAGGCTCAGAGAAGACTTCTAGCCAACTTTCCAACAATGACAAACCAAGCGCGGTTGCCATTCTCTGGCACAAAGCCCAGCGCTATTGCATGATTGGACTCTTTAGCGCAATTGCCACCGGTGCCTATTTAACACCGCTGCAAAAATTTTTCACCATGGGCCGCTATCAACATTACGGCATCACAATTAGCATCTTCGGACTAGGCTACCTTCTGCAAACTATCTGGTCGTGGCGTACCTTTACCAAATGGGCCAGAATTAGCTACCTTTCCACCGGCTTGTTTTTCAGTACTGTAGGTATGACTTTTTACACCAATCCGTGGCTAGACAGCCGTATGTCTATGCAAACTGCGGACAAAGAACTCTGGAAAAATATTTTCATCGCTGTCTACGTTCTCATCACATTAGCCATTGTCTCTATCTGGCTAAAGTGGATCAAGGAAGAAAAGGGAGCTTAAGATGGCCAAGCTGATAATGCTCGTGGGTGTGCCTGGTTCTGGCAAAACCACTCTGTCTAAAAGAATTGTCGCTAAAGGCTTTCACTATATGAACGCTGATTCAATTCGTCTTGAATTATATGGTGACGAGAAAACCCAAGGCGACCCGGCAGCAGTTTTTGAAATTTTCTTTGAACGACTCGAAAAAGCAATGGCAGAAAAACTCAGCATTATCATTGACAACACTAACCTCAACCCCAAACATCGCAAACAGATACTCGATCGAGCCGCAACCTTTGCCTACGATGACGTGCAGCTCTGGTTATTAGATGTACCGCTAGCCACCTGCCTGGAACGAAACCGCAATCGCGAGCGTGCCGTAGAAGAAGATATTGTCACCAACATGTATCACGAACTTTATAAGAACGGACGCCCGAAACGCACTGAGGGCAAAGTCGTCGTCATTCGTCCCTCACCGGACGGCAGCGATTATCTGTTCTTTCCGCAATCTTGAACCGCAGTAAGGCGTTGCAGGTGATAAAGTAATAGGTCATTGCATAGAGATAAAAAATTAGGCATGCCTAATACCCCCGCCAAATCGACTGAAACATTGCCGCCAATCCGCTCACCAAGGCTGATTATGCGGCCGTTTTT
>CALRJJ020000149.1:0-9225 GCA_943367505.1 Flavobacterium psychrophilum
TTCCCAATTTCGTCAGTTTGGAAACTAGGGCTATAATTAGTCAATGATTCACCCAAAGCTAGCAAAATCAGTGCGACCAAATTAGAGTAATGAGGCGCGGAGCAAATGAAATTTTCCTCGATACTGGCCTCTAGCATTTTATCCAGCGCCTTCGCTTGCGCCTTAGTACAAACTCACAGCAACCCGGCGCTCTGTGCACCAGCGAATCTCGACCCTGCTGCTGCCATGAAAGAAATAGACCAAGGCCGCAGCCTTGGTCGAGCAAATAAATGGCAAGAAGCAAGCAAGTATTTTCTAAAGGCCATAGCTCACAATCCACGCCTACCAGAAGGACACCATGAACAAGGCATTGCCCTGATGGAGCTTGGTCATTATCAGGAAGCGTTGAGTGAATGCGAGCAGTCTCTGCGCCTCGATCCCAAATACATTGTGCCCTATCTAACCCTGGGCGATACTTACATGAAACTGCATCAATACAATAAGGCGGTAGACAACTACTCCACTTACATTTCTGGATTTCCCAATCTCCCTGCAACATATCAAGCGAGAGCGAAGGCCTACGAAGCCATGGGCAAAGTCGACCTGGCAAGAATAGACCTTAATCGCGCCAAACTAGCTGAGAGAAAACGTGATCAAGCAGTTGACAGACTGTTCACCGAATATGGTATCACTAAAGAGAAGCAACCAGCTCTGAGAGCAAAATTCAAAAGCGATCCTTTCAACAAGCAGCTGACAATGCAGAAAATTCACATAGAAGGACTTAGCATTGTCTTGAAGAAAAATCCGCTTTCAAGAGAAGACTATCTTCGCAGAGCCCGGCTATACAGAGATACATCACAAGCTGAGAAATCTATTGCTGACTTTTCCAAGATAATTGAAATCCCCCCTAGCAAAGGCGGTCATATAGACTGGAACTTAGACCAAACTCTATTTGATCGCGCCAACCTCTACTTCTCCATTCGTGATTATGCCAACGCTATAGCGGACTACTCAAAAATAATTGAATTAGACGATGATTCTGAAGATGCCTACCAAAAGAGAGGCGATTGTCAGTTTGCCCTTGGTCAGTATCAAAAAGCCCTAGACGACTATAACCTGGCCATAAAGCACGAAATTGATCCCACAGCAGAGTCGTATAGAGCCAGAGCAAACGCCTACGATAAATTAGGCAAACCAGAATTAGCAGCCAAAGATCGAAAGCTAGCTCTAAAGGCAGAAAAAGAGCGCTGAAGGCCCGCTCTGTATAGATTTCGATCAAGCCTGTAAGCCCAACAAGAAAATCCAGTAAGAAACCAGCAGTTGACCGCCAAGAGCGCCCTTGTTATGCTAACCGCGCTTAACTCTTGGCGAGGCTCTCCAGTGCGTTCCATCATGTACGGCAGCATAGCTGCAGCTCTTTCTTTGATGTCTGCGATGGCCATCGCTTCGGCGGCCCCTAGTCATCCCGAAAGCAAAGGTAAGACAGTGTCATCGGAAGTTTCAGAGAATTTTGCCCTTAAGTTGTTCAGACTTGCAGCAAAAAAAAGCGATAGCAATATTGTCATATCGCCGTACAGCGTCAGCACAGCCCTGTCGATGACATACAACGGTGCACGCGGTAGAACCAAAGATGAGATGCAGCGGGTGCTTAGCTACGATGGCCTAAGCGATGCGGCTATCAACAAGCAAAATGCCGACCTAGGCAAAAGCCTTATGCAAGTAAATCCGCAAAGCGAATTAGCCATTGCCAATGCCCTCTTTGCTAAACAAAACGCAGTCTTCAACCCTAACTTTGTCAATACCAACAAAAAATTCTATGGCGCTCAACTTGAAGCCCTCGATTTTGCCAATCCTTCGGCTGTCATCAAAATAAATAACTGGGTCAAAGAAAACACAAAAGGCAAGATACCAACAATTCTAGATAAGGCACCCAAAGATGTCATTTTATATCTAGTCAATGCCATTTACTTCAAAGGTACTTGGCTCAATGAATTCAATAAGAGTGAGACACACTCAGCCGATTTCAATTTGCAAAATGGCTCAAAAAAGTCAGTACAGATGATGAATCGCTCTGCCAAAATGTTGTACTTGCAAGGCGAAAATTTTCAAGCTGTGATGCTTCCATATAAAGACAATCGTCTGCAGATGTGCATCTTCCTTCCTTCCCCACAGTCAAATGTTGGCGCTCTGATTGCCAGATTCAATGACCAGAACTGGCAAGAGTGGATAAACAACTTTAGCGAGACAAAAGGAAAGCTAGCTCTGCCGCGCTTCAGAGTAGAGTATAAAACCGAACTGGGTAAAATATTATCCGAAGCTGGCATGCCCTGTGCATTTAATGATGACTGCGCCGATTTCAAAAATATGATTGATCAAGATGTATTTATTTCCCGAGTACTTCACAAGACCTTTTTGGAAGTTAACGAAAGAGGCACCGAGGCAGCAGCGGCAACGGCAGTTGAAGTTATGCCTCGGGGCCTATTTATGCACCCAACGACACCATTCAATATGATCTGCGATCGGCCATTTGTCATTGCCATTCGCGATCAACAGACCGACACCATTTTGTTTTTGGGAGTAATTGTTGATCCGTTGGCTGCCAACTAGAATGCGTCCCAAATTTGGTTCCTGACGGCCATAGAATCGCGCCGATTGACCTTGCTTGCAGCCATTGCTATGCTAATGCCCGCCCTACCCTTCGCGAGGCTACACATTGCGCTCTATCTTGTATGGCAGCACAGCTGCAGCACTTTCTTTGATGTCTATGTTCGTCGTGGCTTGCGCGTCAAGCGATCATTCAGAGAGTAATGAAGAACCAGTGAATATCAAAGTATCCGAAAAATTTGCCACTAACTTCTTCAAGCTGGCAGCAAAGAAGCCTGATAGCAACGTCGTTGTATCGCCATACAGTGTAAGTACTGCGCTTTCGATGGCATACAACGGGGCTGGCAGCAAAACCAAGTCTGAAATGCAAGACTTATTAGACTACACGGGCCTCAGCGATGAAGCTGTCAATCAGCAAAATTCAAGCCTTTACAAGAGCCTGATGCATGTCAACCCAACAAGTGAGTTGACCATTGCCAATGCCATGTTCGCCAATAAAAACTTTGAGTTTGTCAAAGCTTTCATGGACAGCAATCAAAAGTATTATGGCGCAAAACTTGAAACACTAGATTTTGCAGACCTATCTACAGTCAATAAAATCAACAACTGGGTGAAAGACAATACCAAGAGCAAAATTCCGAGCATACTCGATAAAGTAGCGCCAGATGCCATTCTATATCTAGTCAATGCTGTCTATTTTAAAGGCGTTTGGCTTGATGAATTTAAAAAAGAAGAGACACAACAAACCGAATTCAAACTCAATAATGGCACGAAGAAAACTGTTGAGATGATGAATCGCTCAGCAAAAATGTCATACTTTGCTGGTAACAATTTCCAGGCAGTTATGCTTCCTTACAAAGATAAGCGGCTGCAGATGTGCATCTTCCTCCCTGACAAGAAGTCAAACATAACGACTTTTATCAACAGCCTTACTCCCGAGAGCTGGAGCGAATGGAGAGAACAATTCAGGAAAGAAGAAGGTCACCTTGGTTTACCTCGTTTCAAAGTTGAATACAAAACCGAGCTGAGCGATGTACTCAAAGCTGCTGGTATGCCATGTGCTTTCGAAGACAACTGTGCTGACTTTAAGAAGATGATCGAACAGAACGCTATGATTTCTCGCGTTCTGCACAAGACTTATCTAGAGGTAAACGAGAAAGGCACCGAAGCCGCCGCGGCCACAGCCATAGAAATGAGCGTGACAAGCGCGCCTATGAACCCGAAACCGCCGTTCGAAATGATTTGCGATCGCCCGTTTGTTGTAGCCATTCGCGATGAAAAGACTAATGCCATTCTTTTTGTTGGCGCCATAGTTGACCCGCCAGCCGCTGACTAGAATGCAAAAGGAAATTCTATGAAATTTGTTCGCCTCTTCACTATCGGAATAGCGCTAACGGCTTTGAGCTCTGCGGCAATCCCGCTCGGTAGCCTAGCCCAACCTCAAACTATGCCATCAGGGAGTGCAACTTCCCAAGAGGCCGGGGTAGCCGCAACTAGCACTGGCATTGCCTATCCAGAGAAAGCCTCAAAAGGTAGACAAGCCGAGATAAAAGACGAGCTACCTCCAGCCCAACTTTCGCAGGCAGAAAAAGAACGGTTAGCTCAACTCAAATTTGCGGTCGATCCAAGAGTACAAATACAGAAGTATCTAAGCACACTCAAGTTTGCCAAAGGGCGCCCCATCCTTAGCCGCGGCACCGTCAGCTATATCGAGAGTGATGCACTAAATAATTTATTTCCCACTTCCGTATTCTATGTTCTTAGATTTCCGCAATGGCCACTCGCAATTGAACCGCCGCAACCATTAGGAAACAACAATATCTTTGTGATTAACAAGGAGTCTAAAGCTCTCAGTTTAATCACCGACAGCAACAAAGAACTATGCAAGCAGTTCTTAATAGCTAAACTTCCCCACACAGCCTCAGATGAAAAAGCGATACAGGCAGTAAAAGCCGCTCTTGTTCTTTTTAAAGAGCTGGCTCAAGATGGCATGTTCAAGTTCGAAAGCGAAGCAAAATCTCTTTATGCCAACAAGTCAGCAGGCTCGATTCGTGCCGGCGGCAAGCTAGGTGTCATTCCCCAGGGTGGCAACTTTGGCACACTCGGTGTAAGTATGACCTTTGATACCCAAGGAGCCTTGTGCAATGTCATCGTTGAGGAAAATCTGCAACAAGGCATGCGTCCCATCTGTCAATCAACGAAATTACTAGATCCAGATCCAATCGTAAGAAAGATGGCAGAGCAAGACATTTTGATAATGGGCAGCTCAGCAAAAGAATACTTAGATTGGCAACGCACCCAAGTCACCCCGGAACTGCGCCAAGCCATAGACAAAGTTTGGCAAAAGATCATCAAAGAAGGACGATAGCAACCCACATAGCACACTAAGCAATTCGGTCTGATAAATCGAATTCTTTTGCCCAGCGCAATTCAGCTTTTGCTGTGCTGGCGGAAGTTAGCAGCATAATAGGCCGGAGCAGGACCCTGCAACCATAGTATCTTGAGCCATAGGGAAACCATTGCAAAATTCCAACAAAAACGGCATTGAAAAAATTCAACTGCAAGGTTTATGGAAAACACAAGGAGCGAACTATGACACTTTGTCCCATTGCGTTGATGGTGCACTGCACCGGTTGCCCACTGGTAAAATTCTGCCCAGCCAAAACTATTCTTGGCGACTTTGGCAAAACCGAAGCCGAGCAGCAAGAGAAAAAGAGTGACTCAGATTCCAGCGGTAACTCCGCTGATAATACTGATACCTAAGAGCCATCCTGGCTAATTTTACTTAGCTGAGCCTTTAACCGGAAGGGTCAAGAGAAAATCAGTAATTAGTTTTACTTCTTTTTCCGGTATCTCTGTTGGTGGCATGGCAAACTTTGTCGGAGCATAATTGCCTTTACGTGCGGCAGCATAAATTGCACCGCTGGCGATACGACTCTCGATAAAGGTGCGACTATAGCGCGCACCAACTCCTTCTAGATTAGGGCCAGTACGGCCACCAGAAGAGCCAATGGTGTGACAAGCGGCACAGCCGTGGGTGAGATAAAGTTCTTTGCCTTGCTCAGTAGAAGCGTCTGACTGACGGGGTTTAAAGTGAAAGCCTGGTGGAATCTCGTCAGAAGGAGCAGCCTCGTGGCCCTTCAAATCCCACTTCACAGTGCATTCTGGCAAGTTTGAGAGATAAATAGCAATAGACATGGCTTCACTATGGGGCAGCCGAACGTGAGTCATCAACTCAGCGACAGTAAAATGATTCGGAAGTTTTGCTTTACCTTTACCGCTGCTCAAGCGCCGAAAAATCTGATCGACTGTGCGATGGTCACCAATTCCGTCAAGTGGTGGCCCAATTAAACCACCGTCACCCTCGATTATGTGGCAACTCTTGCAGTTCATACTAGCAGTCAATTTTCGCCCTGACGTTCTAATTGCACGACTCTCAGGGGGCTTCGCTTCACCAGCCAGAGCTGTTATAGAAATGAGAGTAGTTAGCGCTAATGACAAGCAGCCGAGAGTTGCCAGCGAGAACCATTGCTTCCGCTCTTGCCTGTACAGCTGCGAGAGCTGCTTATAAAACGCGGTCACTTGACATACCCTCTTAGTTTCAGCAGTAGCAACTACAGTAGCCTAACACAGCGACACATATCATCAATCGCAAGGTTGATAGAAAAACTGGGTCATCTTTTACATGACCATCATAAAATTGTCACTTTGTCCCTAACTTTGCCAAGCAAGCGGTAATTGTTAGTGAACGTCCAATACAAGCATTGAGAATATGAAACCATTTAAGCAAACAAGTTTGTTGAAACCGTTAGAAAGAGCAAAGCAATTGGCACTTGAGCACAAGATCTCAGATGCATCGTTGCTTTTTAGCATACCTGGTCATCACACCAACTCCAATAAAGCCCTGGTTTGCTCTGAAGATACAACAATCTCTGGCGACTTGCTCCTTTCCACAAGAGATGGGCCCTTATCAAAGGAGCAAATTGCTATGCTCTTTTGTTTCGGCGACCTCACTATAGATGGAGAACTGCTCATTGACGACTATGAGTACTGGCCTCTGCTATTTGTGCAAGGCAACCTCACCTGCACCAACCTACTTAAAGGTGGCATGCCGCTCATTGTGCTGGGAAATATCAAGACTACTTACCTTATAGGTGAATATAACGACGGGCCGATGCGCGTGGGAGGAAAGCTAGAGTGCCTGGGATACATTCCCAGAGTAAAGGAACAGGGCGGTATTGCTGGTCACGTTATCGCCGGAGGATACAACTGCCCTTCATTCAATGCCGCCAAAGAGCATGGAAGAAAGGAACTATCTCGAATATTTCAAACCGATGCCCTAGAAAAAGGCTGGTTGGATAGCTCGAAAGTTAGAGCGCTGGGCTGCGCTGGTAAAACAATTTGGCTAAGCCCTGAGCAGAGTGCCAATCAGCAACCGACACCAGAAGTGGTGCGTCCACAAAAGATTGAACTAAGTGGCAGCGGTATAGATGCCACAACCCTGGGCAATCTAGTAGCTGTAACGGAGATCGATGCAGCGATAGACAAGTTGATAAAAGATAAAATTGAGTTCAATCCTGACAAGAATTCATATCCGCAATCTTTTGCTGAAGCAATCAGGTCTCAACTTGAGGCCTATAACAATGGAAAAGTACTGATTTTGCCGAACAACTGCGTCTTGCCTGGTCTATTACTATTAGACTGGCAAGAGCAGTGGGTGGAGAGAAACGAAATAGTAGCTGTCTGCTGCATGGGCGACCTGACAGTAGAGGGCGATATTATAAATCGAACTTTAGAGGGCGGGCCACTACTCTTTGTTGGAGGCAACCTAGCAACCAACAATTTGATCAAAGCCGGTGCACCGATAGTAGTGCTGGAAGAGCTGCGTGCCAGTGGCCTAGTGGTCGGCGAATATAACGACGGAACTATGCGCATTGGCGGAGATCTTACAGCTGAGGCCTATCTATTACTAGACCATGATGGATTTGTTCGCGGCAACATAAACGCTAGTACCTATAGCGACGAAGAGAATGAATGGAGAGAAGTACTGTGCGATGCGGTCTTTCAATCAGAAGATGAAGACTATCCCGATGTTGATCTAATTTATGCAGCACAAAAAGCTGGCATGAAAATATTTGTCTAACCTCCGGCAGCTCTAACTAGCTACCGGCCTCTTTCTTCATTATGTAGTCTACCCCTGTGTAGCCACCATCAATAACCATTGTAGTACCTGTGATGAAGCTAGCCTTAGGCGAAATCAAAAAACTTACCAGTTGAGCAATTTCTGCAGGCGTACCGTTGCGCCCCAAAGAGGCTAACTGGGCAGCTTCAAAAGAAGCATCGGTGTTCATACCCGTGCCATTAATCCAGCCCGGAGCAATACCTACAACTCTTATCGCTCTTGGACCTAGCAAGTTAGCAAGACTCTTTGTCAAACTGATCAGACCAGCTTTGCTAGCCGCATAGGCAATACTATTGAAAGAGCCAGTAAAGCCGTCAGTGCTAGAAATATTGACGATGGTGCCACCATCATTCAAATTATCTTTGAGCTTAAGTGACAGCAACAAAGGAGTATTCAAATTAACTTCGAACGTGGCATCCCAAGCAGCAAAATCAAACTCATTGAAATTTTCAGCTTGATACATGCCGGCATTGTTGATAATTGCATCAAACTTTATGCCGTGAAGCCTATCAATCAGGCTGAGAGTATTCTGGCGGCAGGTGAAATCAACCTGAAAGATTTCGAGATTGCCCAACCTGTCCCGCAGCTCGCTAGCCTCGGTTTCGCCTGTATTGAAAGTGCCATAAAGCTTAAAACCATCCGCCGCTAATTGGTCGGCTATGGCCCTACCAATTCCGCGCGAAATACCTGTAACAAGTGCAACTTTAGTATGAGAATTTATCACTGCCAGTTGTACCCAACTCGCCGCCGGCCTCTTGCACCAGGGCCAATCATGGGCTTATTAACCCGGTTGAACATACGGGGTTGATTAGGGGCAAAAGGCAAGACGGTGTCAGGAAACATATCAGAGCGAACCTTAGCTAGCCAATCAACATCGTTAGCTGAGGCAGATTTTTCGTGCACCCAGCCCACAGGAGTTGGCCAGTTCAAAGGCTGGAAGAAAGAAAGGCCACCATCTTTGAGAGTGTAAATATCTACCGGCCTAGCCGTTGGACGGTGAGGAGGTTGGAAAGCAACGCGACTCGTCTCTTGAAGATAGTTAGAGACAGCGATACCGCTAGCAGTGGCATAGGCAGGAGAATTGAAGAGTACATCAGAAACCTTGTCGGCATCAGTACGAATAATCAAGAAATAGCGCTTATCTCTTGTGCGATAGCAAATGACATTTTCGCTTTCACTAGTTGGTCGACCAAGAAGAGCAACCACCTGAGCCTTAGTCATACCAAGCCTGATTTTAGCGAATGATTGCCCCGGCACAATAACGTTAGTAGCGCCAGTTGAAGAGCTTGAAGTGTCACTATTACTTGCAGGAACGCCTAAACTAGCAGCCAATTTTTCTGGTGCAGCGAGCTGTCCTTTATGCACCACAGCAAACTGAGGCAGCTCACTACCATCTTTCACCACAAAGGAAAGACCACCAGTCTCATAGGTCTTATACGGCCCGGCCAAGTCTGAGAACT
>CALRJJ020000150.1:0-9225 GCA_943367505.1 Flavobacterium psychrophilum
TCTGAATTGTGATATGGCTATTCGCTCACCCGATTCCCGCCCAGTGCAAAGTGCCGGAGATAGTGAGGTTCTTCGCGGCTACGGGCGAGGTATCAGTCACAGGATTAAGCGATGCTGGTATCCGCCTAAAGACGGAAGGCACCCGGTGGTGCGATTTTCTTTGAGTCGCAATGGCGAAGTATCCAGTCTTGGGCTCTCCGTGAGTTCGGGGGACAAATTTTCTGATGAAGCTGCTCTAAACGCTGTAAGGCACGCTCAGCCCTTTAGAGCCATTCCTAAAGAGCTGCCTGCACCCTTAGAGGCTGAGTTTAATTTCAAAATCTACGGCAATCTGAATTCGCGGCAAAAGCTTCCTGGACTGACTCTGCGTGTGCACCAATAATTACTGGCTAATTTACCGCTTCTATGGTCGGAGGTGGTGGGGTGATTATTTGTTCTATATCGTAGGTGCGGAAGCCAAACTTTATCACTTTGTTTTGCTCAAAGGTAAATGACAATATACCGGTTTTGCAATCAAACTCTAAGCTCGAATTAAATCTAGGGCTCATTCGACTCTGGCCAAATAGCTTATGCACTTGAGCTTTGCTCACTCCCATAAGGTTGGGCATATTGGACTCGAAGATTTTTTGTCGTTTGAGTTCTAGCTCGGAGGCTCCTTCTGGTCTAATTGAGGGTTCGTAGTGCGGTCCACTATTGTCTGTATGCAGGTTGAATCGCTGAGCATCTTTGGATAGGACAAATTCATAACTTGCGATGCGTCCTCTCCGGTAGAGAAGTTGAAGTACTTCATCATTTTCAACCTCATAACCTTCAGTATCGTCGTCGCTGTGGCTAGATGATACGAATTTGGGCTTTCCAATGCTTGCGGCGACTTGTTCTCGATTCATGCCGACAAAATTTTTCACAAATGGTTGGAGTTTCTTCCATGTCAATTTCGCCTCCATGATTTTCTTGCGCTCGACTTCATTGATTGGATTTGGGTAGTTTGTAGTTTCATTAGCAAGGGTCATCGGTGCACTAATGCTGATGCATGATAGCGCGCCAAATATTGCTGCCAGGAACCGGCATTTCTGGTAAGTAGCGAGTATATTTTTGTCCAGGCTGTTCAAGATGAACTTAATCCTGTGTGTAGCTAACGCCAACACGATTTTACTTCGATTATAGCTGGGATGAATTCGTATATTTCTAGAGCAAGCACCGACAGCAGAGCACTCGGCAGTAGCAATAGATAGTCCGGTTGAGCATGGAGGAAGTCACAAATGCCACCAGCCAAATTACCCATTTTAAACTCGATCAGTGCGCGTCTCTTGTAACCAGCTAGACAAGTCGGGTGAAGTTCAATGGCTTTGCTGTAGTCTCGGCTCGCTTCTTTTAGTTTGCCGAGCGCGTCGTATGCTTTCCCTCTACACCAATAGAGATCTGAGGCTATCGGGCACTTTTGAAGGGCTTTGTTGCAGTCTTCAACTGCGCCAGCATAGTCTTTGTTTTCAAGTCTCAGCTTAGCTCTGCCTGAATGCAGGAAGAAATACGTTGGACCCATATTAATGGCCGCATCGAAGTCTGTTAGAGCCCCTTGCTTGTCATGTAAGTCGAGCTTTTCTTCCGCTCGGCCGCCCAGCACAAAAGAATCATGAGGTTCTAGCTCTAAAGCTTTGTTGTAGTCAGCGAGAGCTCTGGTGCAGTTTCCCAGATGGTGGTAACAATCCGAACGAATAGCATACGCTAGAGTTAGTCTCGGGTTCAATTCAATTGCTTTAGAGTAATAGGTAGCTGCGCTGATGAAGTTCCGGCGGTCGTATTCATGATGCCCTAGTTTGTTTAGCTTGTAAGAAGCGGCAATATTGGTCTGTCCTGCGCATGGTCCAACGCTTTCAGCATAAGCGGCCGGACATGCCGCAAACGAAGCAATAATCGCTGCGAAACTGATAATCTGGGCTAAGATACGGCTGGTATTCATAGTGCCAATCTATACCCTGTAGTGAGCCTTGCAAATGGGGATTTCATCCCCCTTCACCGCATAAGAATTGGACAGAACTTACTTAGCTAACTTAAGATACTAGAGTGTTTCGGTGCGGATTGCTGCAAGGTCTAGATAGAACCTATGAATACCTTCTATAGTCAGCATAATTTCTGTTTTTTTGATGCTACTACAATTGCCATCATGCTTCCTGTGATGACCCTTGCAGTGTTGATTCTGGCCGCTGCCTTACACAAGCGGTATTGGGCGCTTCATCCAACTACCAGGTCAATAGAAGCCGTCGGAGTTGAGCATCTAAATTCTGATGACGGCCGTATCGCGTTTGCTATCAAACGATTAGATCTTTACCTCTATGGTCTCGTTCTTGCTAACTTTCAAGCCGCTATCTTTCTATCTAAAATCAGTTATGTGATTTTGCCAGGAGAGCATTTCGGTAGTTTTCTTTTCCGGTATTTGAATCCTATGATTTTTGCTGTAGTTGTTTCGATTTTAGGCGTTGTTCCGTTCTTGGCTCTAGCTCAGGCAATAAGATCGAAAAAGGGCCAGTTTATCCCCGAAATTGGACCAGGTCGCCCAGCAAGAATCGTATTCAGTTGCATGGTTTTTGTTTCTCTAGCGCTTTGGACTGTACCGTTTACACAAGCTCTCTTTGTTCTCTTTGGTGTTAGACCCGGATACCTTGACCTTTTAAAGGACGTGGCTAGAGTCTGTATTGGCTTTTCGACTATCCCTCTTGCGATTATGGGTATGATTGTCGCGTTTACTAGCAAATCTAGGTTTGGTTCAACTTTCGCTAGCGCAAGAGCAAAACAACGCATGCACCTGCAGTCGCTCTCGCCTGAGTCTCTTGCAGCCCTTCCTGAAGAGCGTCTGCATCAGATTGTCGATGATGCCAGGCTTGCGAAAAATGTTGAAGCGGCTGAAATTGTTTCACTTCATTTGCTTGAACGAGCAGAAGCTCATATGAATAGGTCCTGATTGCTCTCTAGGCCGTATTTCCCGCAGTTCGAGCCACTAATTTGCCACTGTTGACACCATACAGTGAAGCCTGAGCCTTACCAGTCTTCTTAGGAGGTCCAATGGCAAAGTATTTTGAAGTATCGGATGTAAAAGCCAAGGAGCTTTCTGTTGCTGTCACGGAACAAGATGGACCCACTGCGGCGAGACTGCTTGAAGAGGTAGGCTCTTGTGGTTGGAGTAGTCTAATTCAAAAAACTAATAAGCTTCGCTCGAGTAGCTCAGACACAACATATGGTGCTGTTGTAATCGGGAGTAGTGAGAAATTTCTTTCAGGCGTTAATGAACAGTTGAAACTGTTCGAGAGACCGGGCAGAAGTTATTCTAGTACGTCCAACCCCATCCCCTTAGCGATTGTGGCGGATGTGAAGTGCGAAAGGAAATGAAATTTTAGAACGATCTAGTTGCGATAGATTAGTCTGGGCGCTGATTCTTGTCACGCTCTAGTCTCCTGCCGGATAAGCCATTGGGCTACTCAATACAATCTCTAAGCCGATTTGTTCTCACTACTCAAGTCAACAGTCATGCTAATGACCGAAGCTGAGCGCTTTAGCCGATTGGTTGGATATTTTGAGTGGCGGAGAAAGCTGAGCATCTTGCTATTTTCTGGCATGATGTAACAGACAAACTCTGAAACGCCCTTCGTAATGGCGATTTGCGCTAAGTGGTCGAGCAGAATATTGCCGATGCCTTGGCGTTGATAGTGTTCACCGACCAGAAGTGCTAGCTCGGCTCCAGCTTTGCCTTCACCGCTCACTTCGTCTTCTGACTGAGTGATGTAGCGGCCCACAGCGATTGGAGTTTCTTTCTCGTCGCAGAGGCTAACGATTAGCCCAATATGGCTATCAAAGTCAATTTCAGTGAAGTATTTCAGTTCTTGGCTGGTAAGTACTTTCTTGGCGCAGAAGAAGCGGAAATATCGCGACTCAGCGCTAACGTCTTTCATTAGTTGCTGCAGCAGGACTTTATCGCTGGCTTTTATGGCTCTTACGATTACTGCTGTGCCGTCTTTCAAGCGGTCTTTGGCGGCATACTCATGATTGCCATTAAACATTGGGATTCCTTGAACAAAACAATCGAACCGTACTAGAACAAAAGAATTTGTAGCAGCTTTGAGGTTAAGGTGACACTAAATTGAGAAATATGTATTGCAGCTCCTCCATTTACCGCAATATATACCGCTACATTCTTCACAGTATCTAGTTTCACACCTGGTCCCACTAGTGAATTAAATCCACATATTGATCTAATGGTGATTGTGCGTAAATAACTTGTTCAAGTTTCTGCGCTTTCTTGTATTTGTTTATTGCCGCGAAATCGGGCTTTTTTAGCCGGCCATTAATAGCTTTTTCGGTGACGAGGGAGGCATTGAATTTGTTGTCTGTGCGCAGGCCCATCAGGCTGTAAGGGATGCCTGGAGTGGCCGGTAGGCTGAACATGCGGCAGACAATCAGCGTACCTTGTTTGGGCAGTTTCGTTTGTATAGTTGAGAGTGTGTACTGCTTAACCAGTATTTCCTCGCGCTTTAATTTCTCGTTGAGAAAGATTGGTTCGTCTTGCCTGCCAGGTAGCTTGTATTGATAGAAGACAAAACCGTTGCGATGTATTTCTTGACGCTGGGTCGGTATTTTAAGTTCGGCGGTATACGACATGGCACCTATAGAGCCAGCCAGTGAGGCCTTCTTCGAAACTTCGGAGAACGGTACAACTATAGAGAGTTTTGTGTCTGGTCGATAGAACACCACATTCCAGTCGGGTGCTTTGCTGGTGACACAATAACCTTGGGTTGGTATTTCTATTTGAAACCAGTCCGTTCCAATTTTTACAGTAATTTGCTTGCCCAAGCTGACTGAACTTTGTTGAAGAAGGAGACCAATTTCTTCTTGCGGGGCTGCGAGGGCAGGGCTGCAACTAATAGCAAGAATAGTAGCAACGAGCATCTTCTTCATCACTTCATCCAGATGGCGGGTGACTCATTGTCAAAAGCATTTTTGTCTTGAATGTGGCTTTTCGTTGGGATGCGTATCTTCTTGCCCTTGCGTGAGGCTTTGATTTTGTTTACCGCTTCATCTGTTACCTGGCAGTCGGTGGCATCGATGAAGTCAATGTTCGGCAGCGATGCCAGTATGTATAAGCCGTCATCGTCGAGTTTACTGGCTTGTAAATCTAGATGCTTAAGTTTTGGGCAGTCGGCTAGAAGTTTTGCATACTGCGCAGTGAAAGGCATATCTGGTGACTCTATGTAGAAGTTCTCAAGCTCTTTTGAGCCACGGATGGCCTGGAGTAAGTCGGGCACACCATGGTTATAGCTGAAATATAGCAGTTTTAATTTTTTCAGACCTTTGAATTTAGCTAGGCCTGCGCCTGTAACACGGGTCATATCTAAATTGAGCGATTCAAGATTAGTAAGTTGATCTAAGTACGGAATAATTGCGTCGGTAGCTCTGTTGGTTTTTATGTTTAGTCTTTTAAGGCCTGTTAGCTTTGCTATGTGAGCCATGGGCCCATCCATCTTGATGGCATTTTCTTGTTCTGGAGCACTAAACGTGTAGAGATCGTCTGGTCTGAATGAGTCTATTAATTTAGGGTGAGTAAGAATGTATTCGTTGGCGCAGAAATAGATCTCTTTTTTTTGCTCTAGTACTACTGTGCCTTTTGCTTGTTGCTGCGACTTTTTGCTTGAGTACCCGATAGTACCTAAAGATTGCTCTTTGGGAAATTCGAATCGAATTATTCTGCCGCCATCAAATGAACTAGAGAAATAGCGCGGTGTTTCGTCTGTCGCTATTGGTACTGCCACTGGTGCTTTAGCTGCCGTTTGGCTTCTAGCTGCGGTCTTAAAATAAACGCTATAAGCAGCAATTAGAAGTGCTCCTATTACGAGCAGAGAGCCTGCAATGGCAATAGCTTTAAGCTTTACTCTTTTTGATTTGACCAGGACAATTTCTTCTTCTTCTCCTTCGTCGTCTATAGCATTATCTTCAAATTGATCAGAAAAGCGATTGAGATTGATGCTGGTATTAAATGGTGACATGCTGATTGGGTTGCCAGCCAGAATGTTTTGCAAATCATCACCAACCCGCTCTAGATTGGGATAACGATTCATTGGTGCCTTTGCCAGCATAGTTGCCACCAGGTGTTCCATTGATTCTGGAAAATCTAAGCCGCTGGCCTCGTACAGTGAGGGCGGCTCAACTTGGCTATGCATAAGCATTGTTGCCACTGGGTTTTCACCATGAAAGGGCACGTCACCGGTCAGTATTTCAAAGAATGTGCAACCGAGCGAATAGATATCTGAGCGGGCGTCAATGCGTTTGCCTTCGCATTGCTCTGGGCTCATGTACAGCGGGCTGCCAAAGACTTCACCAATGGTTGTTAGCTTCTGATTGTCGGGGTCGATGGTCCCAGCTAGTTTGGCTATGCCGAAATCTACAATTTTTACTCTGCCGCCGGTGAAGTCAGGTTCATCCAGAATGACTATGTTGCCTGGTTTGATATCGCGGTGTACTATGCCTTTCTTGTGGGCAAAGCCAAGGCCATTGCATATTTCAATAAAGAGCGGCAAGCTCTGATCTAGGCTGAGGTATCTCTTTCGCTTCAATATTTCGGCTAGATTTTTACCCTTGAGGTAGTCCATCACATAGTATGGAATTTTGCCCTGGTGTATACCCAGATTATGGATGCCGACAATATTCGGATGATTAATGCGAGCTATGGCTTGGGCTTCTACTTGGAGCCTGCGCCAGGCTATTTCTGAGATTTGCTCGCCACTGATAGTTTTCATGGCGTAGATTTTCTCAAGAATGAGATGGCGTACTTTATAGACGTAGCCCATGCCGCCCACACCGAGCAGCTCAATGATCACGTAGTTGTCGCCAATGATATCGCCAGGTTTGAGTTTATCGTCTGATATGTAAGGCTTAGCGACAGAATCTGTTTGGCCCTGGCCAGTGGTTAAGCGCGTGCTATTTTGAGCGTCGGGGTTGAAAGGTTCGAAAGTGCGCTGAGTTTCGTCTTGTGGCATTTGTGGTAACCGCTGCTTAGCCTAATCATTATTCCCAGTATTGAGCTGAAGCGGCCCTAGCTGCTCAAAAGACGTTTAATTCTTTAAGAGGCCGAGGGGCCACAGTCTAGCTACTTCGGCAATATCCAATCGGTTGGGTCTTCACCACCGAAGGCCTCGTTCAAGTTGGTTCTCACGGTTTTTGAGCTTGCTACCTTCAAGTTGCTGCCTGAGTGAGCTTTTCGTACTTTAGCAATGCCAGCTATCGTGACTGGACAGGCCGTCACACCTACATACTCAAGCTTTGGCAGAGTGGCAATAACTTCAAGAATTTTGTTTGTGGTGGTCGAGCCTTCCAGATCTAGATGCTTTAGATTCGGGCAGTCGGTGAGCAATTGGGCGCATTCTAGGTCGATTGTCTGACCCTCGAGATAGAGGCTTTCGATTTCGGTTGAGCCGGCTAGGGCCCTGAGCATGTCTTTGCAGCCGTTATTGTGACTAAATGATAGATAGGTGAGATTCTTCAACTGTTTTAGTTTGCTCAATTCAGTGTGACTGATACGCGTGTCACAGAGCTTGAGGGTTTTCAAATTTGGTAAGCGGCTGAGATATTCAACGGCAGAGTCGGAGGTGTTACTCATGTCTAAATTGAGAACCTCTAATCCCGTAAGTTTGGCAATATGGGGTATGGCCGAATTGACGTCGCACTCTTTGCTCGTTTTCTCAATGTCTGTAATTATTGAAGATTGTGGCGCAGAGAAGGAATACAGGTCGTTTTCTTTGAATAAGTCGAAACACTCAGGGTGTGTTATGGCATCTTCATTGGCTATGAAATAAAGTTTGTCATTCTTCTTAAAGGTGAGGATAGATTGAGCTTGCTTGGCCTGTGGGTCGTTGTAGACGGTCGAAATCGTTCCAATTGAATGGTCTTCAGGAAAATTGAATTGAATTTGGCCGTTGCTGAGCACATGTGAGTACTTTTCGGTAGTTGCGCGCGAGGTTTTTGCCACAAGGGCTTTTGTCGCTACGGCAGTGGTTTTGTCTATTGTTCGTTGGTTAATGAAGTAGAAAATAATCATCATCAGCGATACTATTAGAGTGCTAGCTAGGATAGCTATTTTTCTTGGTGTAATGCTCTCAATAGCTTTGAGTGCGGTTGCTTCTTCTGTGAGTGGCAATTGCTTACCGTCGTCATCCTTAAGCAGTCGTTTTGGCATTCCGTGGGCGTTAAAAGGAGAGGCACTAATTTCTCTTCCTTCAAGAATATTTTGCAGATCCTCGGCCACTGACTCTAAATTGGGATAGCGATCCATGGGAGCTTTAGCCAACATGGTTGCCACCAAGTTTTCCATTGATTCGGGAAAATCTAAGCCACTAGCTTCATAGAGTGTTGGCGGCTTAGCCTGGCTATGCATTAACATTGTGGCTACCGGGTTTTCGCCATAAAATGGCGGCTCACCGCAAAGCACTTCAAAGAAAGTACAGCCAAGCGAATAGATGTCTGAACGGGCATCGATTCTTTTGCCGTCGCATTGCTCTGGGCTCATGTACAGCGGGCTGCCAAAGACTTCGCCAATGGTTGTGAGCTTTTGATTGTCTGGGTCGATGGTGCCAGCTAATTTGGCTATGCCGAAGTCTACAATTTTTACTCGGGCACCATTGAAATCCGGTTCGTCCAGAATGACTATGTTGCCTGGTTTGATGTCGCGGTGAACGATGCCTTTTTTATGGGCAAAGCCAAGACCTTTGCAGATCTCGATAAATATAGGCAGGCTCTGCTCTAAGCTCAGGTGTCTCTTCTTCTTGAGGATCTGGGCTAGATTATTGCCCTTAAGATAGTCCATCACGTAGTACGGAATTTTGCCCTGGTGAATTCCGAGGTTGTGGATACCAACGATATTCGGATGATTGATGCGCGCGATAGCCTGGGCTTCAACCTGAAGTCTGCGCCAGGCTATTTCAGAGATTTGCTCGCCACTGATGGTTTTCATGGCGTAGATTTTCTCAAGAATGAGATGACGCACTTTGTAGACATAGCCCATGCCGCCGATACCGAGAAGTTCGATGATCACATAGTTATCACCAATGATATCGCCAGGCTTTAATTTATCATCTGAAATATAGGGCTTAGCGCTAGTGTTTGGCTGGTTTTGGCCAGAGGTCAATCGCGTTTCATTTTGACCATTTGGCTCAAAATCTCCAAAAGTTCCAAAATTTTGCTGAGGTT
>CALRJJ020000151.1:0-9191 GCA_943367505.1 Flavobacterium psychrophilum
GTATTACTTTTGGTGCAGACAATACTGATAGTGATGTTGTTGAATCTAGTCGCTTGCTTGAGCTGATTCTCGGCAAAGTGCGAAAAACAGCTCAAGCAGATACTTAGCGATTAGTGACCGATAGAAGCTTCCAGTTTTTTCAGCTCCTCATTGGTCTGGCTGAAGGCGGGCTGAACTGTGGCATGCGCTTCTTTGTAGTTCTTGATCTCATTGCGAGTTTGTTTCTGCACTGTATCAAGCATCCAGATAGCCCATGATGCTTCGTTGGCTGTGGCGCCCTGTGCTACGCCCTTAAATAGCTTGTAAGGATTGCGATTGTAGCGATAGCCAGCTCTGGTTACGCAGGTACCGAAAGCAATTTGTGGACCACCTTTGGCGGCATAAGAAATGAAGCTTTCGATCATCTCTCTTTTTTGGTCTTTCTTTTCTTTCTTCAAGAACTCAGAGCGGTCTTCCAGTAGTTTGCCCATAACCTGGTAGGTTTCTGTGCGAGGTTGGCTATTGTTCTCTTGAGCTTTGGCGTTGAGAATTTGTGTTAGCAGTTTAGTATCTTCGGCCAATTTATCGGTGGTCTTGCACTGTACTTCACCAAGCTGTTTCGATAGACGCTCTCCAGCCACTTTTGCTGTTATGGCTGCACCGCCGTGTATTAGTACTGGCGCGGCTGTCAGGGTGGCTCCGGAGATCAAGAAGCCGATACCACCACCACCAATCTGTTTGGGATTTGTATGTTTGATACCATTGAGTACGCCGAATGCACCAGGGAAGATACCGGTGGCACAGACAGCTAAAGTGCCGATAGTGGTGATGTCGCGAGCTGAGTGACGTTTGCGCGAATCAATATAGAGCTTGCTAAATTCGACTAGGCCAAGATCTCTAAAATCTTTCAGCACATTTTCTTCGGCGCTTAGGTATTGTTTATCAGAGCTGTCAAGATTTATAACTTGACCTACGGCTGTGCTGCGCTCGCTCAGGAGTTTGTCGATCTCGTCTCTCAGCGCTACTACTTTTTCTCTCATCGATTTAGCATCAAAATGTTTGCGCTTTGACTTGTAGTCGGTGATCAAGTCACCAGCACCTTCAGCCGCATAGAGAGTGCCAAGTAGAGAGTAGGCCACTAAGACGGTCACCACGCCAGCTTGCAAACGTCCGCGGTGATTAAGACCTTCGCCAGGTTTCTTTTGATATTTCCAGAACTGGCTCATAAGAGTAATGTCGCCAGCGTTTGCTACCGCACCAGCGGCGAAGTCGTAGAATTTCATACGCCTTTGCTTGTTTTTGTCGCGTGCTGTGTAGTGGCTGCGAAAATCGCTGTTCAGCCTTAGTAGCTCGATTTCTTTATCGGCAATTTGCTTATCGAGCATTTCAATATTGCTCAAGGTTGCTTGCGTCTGGGCAAAGGCTGGAATGGTCGAATTTGCTGTAAGAGCAATTGTTAGGACTGCCGTGAGTATTCCGCTCGATACTCGATTGCCAATGCTACTCATTTTTTTTGATACCCTTGCCGTGATGGAAACCCGGCATAGTCTTTCATGTTCCTGGCCTGGCTATCGTCAGTCCTTGGAGTGATTACCTTTTGCGGTTATTTTCAGCTAAGCGAGTGGTGCACGAAACCGAGCCTTCTTGAAATCAGTGCAAAGATTGAGGCGGCGAGGGAAACATTGATATTTGACTATGCACCTCTTATGGTGCACTTTTGTAACTATCGATTTTTTCTCCCTCGCCCAGAACGTTCCTGCTGCTTCGTTTTAGCGAGGTGTGCCTGTTTTTGGACTAATGTTCTTCCGTTTGGCTTTTATGCTGATGGCATCTGTTTTTTGCCTTGTTAGAATGCAAAATGCTTATCTGAGGTGTTTTGTGTCTATCTGGCTTTTTCTTGGTGTCTTTCTTCTGGCATACATCTATCATGGCGTTGGTATCACAATGGGTTACCATCGCTTGCTGTCTCATCGCTCATATAAGGTACCTAAATGGCTTGAGTACCTGATTGTTTCTGGCGGCTACCTTTGTCTAGAAGGATCGCCTATCTTTTGGGTGACTACACATAGACTGCATCATCGTTATTCTGATAAGCCTGGTGATCCTCATTCACCCTTAGACGGTCAGTGGCATGCTTTTCTTGGCTGGATGTATAAACCGACTGTGCTGATTTCGGCTGAAGAGAGCAAAATTCTGGCACCGGATTTATATCGCGATCCTCTTTATCGTTTCCTCCATGTCAATCACAGTCACAAAGACGGTCTTTTGTGCTTGTTTATTTCTATTGTCTATCGCACCGCTATTTGGTTCTTATTTGGACCGGTGGTATTTTTTGCTGAGTTGTTAGCCAGTCTTTGTGCTTTTTGCGCACCACTTTTAGTCAATCTCTATTGCCACAAACCAGAACTGGGATACCAGACCTATGCTTGCGGTGACCAGAGTCGCAATGTCTTGTGGGTGGCGATTTTGTCATTTGGAGAGGGCTGGCACAATAATCACCATGCTTTGCCCCAATCGGCTCGATTTGGCTTGGGCAAAGGAGAGTTCGACTTTACCTGGATGGCTCTAAACTTCTTGAAGCTGTTTGGCCTGGTAAGCGACATTCGCTTGCCCAACAAGAACAGGCAAGCTCAACTAGAAACGGCTGATGTTAGCTGAGTTATTCAGCTTTTTCAGGTGAACTTTCACCCTTTATTTTTGATACTTGCTTGGGGGCATCGGTAAACATGTTGCCGACAAAGTTTACAAGGCCGGCTGTGCGTTTCGAGAGCTTGCCGTGCATTAACTGAATGCCGCCTTGAGCCATCTTGATTTTTGAACTACTATATGGGTACCACCACACGCGGTGCGCTCCACCGGCGGCATCAATGCTAATATGCTTGATGTTGCAGAGATCATGCAGGCCAAATATCGAATGACCTTTACCAAAGCCACTCTTCTTCAGGCCGCCCCAGGGTAGCTGCGGAGTGGCATGAGAGAAAAGACAGTCGTTAATTAGTACTGTACCTACGGTAAGATCGCGAGCCACGCATTCTGCTCGATTGAGCTTGCCGGCCCAAACGGTTGCTGTCAGCCCGTATTCGCTGTCATTGGCCAGTTCAACTGCTTGATCTTCGCTGTCGACAATCATGATTGGCATAATCGGTCCAAAAGTTTCTTCGCGCATGATTCTCATAGTGTGATTGACACCGGTGAGTATGGTCGGTTCAAAGAAATAGCCGCCGAGATCGCTTCTCTCTTTACCACCAGTAAGAGCTTTGGCGCCTGCAGCTATGGCTTCGCTGACGTGCTCGGAGACCCGGTCAAGTTGTCCTTGATCAATCAAGGGGCCAACATCGGTAAGTGGGTCTGTGGCTGGTCCTAGCTTGAGCTTGCCGGCCATGCTGGTAAGGGTTTCAACGAGTTTGTCTGAATTTTTGCCCTTAATTATGTACACTCTTTCCACTGAGGCACAGGCTTGGCCCGCGTTGGTGAAAGCGCCCCACAGAAGCCCGCGGGCTGTCCATTCTACCGGTGCATCGGGTAGTACGATGGCGGCATCTTTGCCGCCTAACTCTAGCGTTACTGGTGTGAGGTGCTCTGAGGCCTGAGCCATGACGGCCTTGCCTCCTTCTACTGAGCCAGTAAAAATCAATTTTGAGAGATTGGCTTTGCTCAGAAGTTTGCCGGTGCTGCTGCCGCCTGTAACTACCTGTATAACGCCATCGGGAAAACCAGCTTCAGCGAAGAGTTCGCCAATTTTGATGCCAACTAGAGGGGATTTTTCAGATGGTTTGAGAACCACTGTGTTGCCCAGCATTATGGCCATGAGCGCGGTCATGGTGGGAATGGCAAAGGGATAATTCCACGGTGAGATTATCCCGACCACGCCTAAAGGTTCAAAGGCAATAATGCTTTGCTTGCTGGATAGCAGTGGATTGGTCAAGGCAACAGGCTGGTCTGCTAATAGTCTTTCTGAGTTTTCGGCTAACCAGACACAGGTGTCTAGGGGGCCACAAAGTTCTGAAAGGTATGCTTCTGGAAGCGGCTTGCCTACTTCTTCGCTGATCAGATTGGCCAATTCATCGGCCTTGCTGGCGAGCAATTGACGAAATTTCATTACTAACTTAGCGCGCTTGCTAAACGAGGTTAGTTGCCAGTTTTCAAAAGTCTTCCAGGCCTTATCGACAGCGGCCGTTACTTCGGCTTCTCCCATTTGAGGAACACGACCAAGCGACTGCTTGGTGGCAGGGTTGATTGATTCGAAAGTACTTGCTGCTTCTAGTTTGCTTACAACCATCTTTTTTTTGCCTTAGTCAGTTTTGTTTCTCAGTGCTATTTTTATTGCTATTTCTTGGTTCTATTTTTTGTTGAGGGTATCTTTTGCTATCTGTTTATCTGGCCCAGTCAGGCCATTATCTAGACTGCGCTTAAAGAGCTTTTGTGCTTCTTCAAGGTTGCCATTTTTTAGTTTGATGTTGGCAAGGGCAAAAGCTGCTTGAGCACTGGTATCTCCTTCACTTAGTGCTTTTGTCAAAAGTTCTTCAGCTTTGGTCTGACCAGCCTTTGCCAGTATTATGCCCAGCTTGCCTAAGGCTTCTATGTCTCCTGGAGCGAGCTCTAATGCTTTTTCAAGGGCTTCTTGCTCAGCACTGCTATTGCCTTCTTTGGCTGCCAGGGCTGCCAATGCTAGGTCTAATTCTTCATCGTGGCCATTATTTTCGGCTTTGGCGAAATAGCTTTTGGCATCGCCAAGGTTGCCCTCATTAAGAGCCAGGCGACCTAAAGCCAGATAGAGTGCTGCTTTATTGCTTTGATCATTGTCGCTCAGGTTCTGGCAAAGGCGCAGAGCATCAGTCTTCAAGGCGGCTAAGTTGCTCTTATCTAGGTCGTCTTGCTTCAGTCTGCAACTAAGTTCTAGAGCCAGAGCCTGCGGCATCAAACCCGAAATTTTTCGCAGCTCGTGGGCTTGACTGGTGGCCTCGATTACTTCGCCTTGTTTTAAGTTGATTTTCGCGGCGATTAATTGAGCTGGGAAAAGGCTTTTGTCTTTGTTGGCGGCGCTGTTGAGAGCTGATAGTGCTTTCTTGTAGTCGCCCTCTTTGTAGGCCAGATAGCCTTCAGCAAAGTTTGAGAGGGGCTCATTTGAGTTCAAGCTTGTAATCTTGGCTATGATGGTGCGTGCCCCAGCTAGGTCTCCAGCACTAAGGCCGCAAAGTGCTTCAAGTGACAGTGCTTGAGAGTTAGGTTGAGCGTTATTTTTTTTGTTAGCTTTTAGTCCAGCCAGAGCTGCTTGTACATTGCCAGCCAAATAGAGACTCAATTGCTGCTTGAATTGAGCAACTTTTGATTGCGGATATTGTTCTAGTACCCGACTAAAGCAGCCATTAGCTTCGTCGTAATAGCCCATGTTCAGTGCTTCTTCACCTAGAGCGAGTAAGCCTTCTGTAGGAATTTCGGAACCAGCCAAAAATTGCCTGAACTGCTGACGCACACCATTGATATTGCCGGCCGAATTCATGCTGGTAATTATTCGGGTACGTGCGTAGCGAGCAGAAGGGCTCAGTGTTGCAGCTTTGGCTGCAGCATTTTTAGCTTTGTCTTGTTCATTGAGGCTGCCGTAAAGTTCGGAGAGGGCGAGCCAGGCGTCATGGTTGCCCGGATCAAGTGCTACCACAGCTTCAAATTCTTCAGCGGCGGCACTCTGATCAGCCATTGTCAGGAGTGTCATGCCTGCTTGTAAGTGCGCCAGCATAGAGTCAGGAGCTATTGCCGTGGCGGCTTTGGCAACGGCTAAGGCTTCTTCTTTGGTATCCGGCAGGCGGGTCAAAATGGTGTTGAGCAGAAGATGTAATTGCAGGTTATTTGGGCATTTCGGCAGCCATTCGCGCAGATAATTAGCTGCTTCGAGGGTGTTGCCCCGGGCAAATAGACCAGATGCTTTAGAGAGGCAGCCAGGGCAGCCGACATCATCGGCTTTTTTTGCAGGTGTCGTGCCAGTCGGAGTTTTTCCCCGAGCTATTGCAGCACCGTGGTTGTCTGCTTGCCAGGGGGCTAAGGCCAGGCTGGCGCCCAAAAGCAAGGCTATTTTGACTCGGCTAGTGAAAGTAAAATAGTTAGTCACCGCTATAGCATAGCTTAATTGGATCGCTATACTGAAAAGATAGTATTAACGGGAAGTAAAGCGGTTGAACCTTATGGGCGTGAAGCTAATCAGTGCAGTGAAAACAGTCATTTGCTGTGGCCTAGCTGCATCTCTGTTTTTCTCTCTCTCTCTCAATAGCGCAGCGGCTGCGAGCAATTTCCAAAATAACAATAGCGCCGCTCTTGAGCGAGCTAATCAAGCTTATCTAGCGCGAAAATACAATGATGCTTCTGGTCTGGTCAGTCGAATAATTTTGAAAGATGGCGAGAGCGCTGCTGCACTCAATTTGATGGGGAAGATTTACCATCGCCAGAATAAGATTGACGAGGCCATTGGCCAATATCAGAAAGCTCTCAAGCTTGATAACAGTTTTGCCGAGGCCCACTTCGACCTGGGTGTGGCACTCTTCGATCAGGGCCAATATGCCGCCGCTGCTAAAGAATTTGAGTGTGCCTTACAAGCTGGCGCCAACAGCGAATATCAATACAATTTAGCTATCTCATTAGAACGGCTAGGGCAGCTTAGGCCCGCCACCGAAGGATATGAAAAGGCCATTCAGCTTGATGAGAAGAATGCTGCCGCTCACTATAGTTTGGCTCGATTGCTAGCGGCAGCTGAAGACAATGACCGGGCCATTCAGGAGTATCGCCTTGCCATTGCTGCTCAACCAGACTTTCCTGAAGCTCACAATAATCTTGGTGTGGTTTATAGCAACATGGGGAAATACCCTGAGGCAATTGAATGTTTCCAGCAGGCTTTGAAGATCAATCCTGATTGTTCAGAGGCTCAGCGAAATCTGGGCTATGCTCAGGCGCACACTAGTTTAGGTGTGACTTATCTCAGTCAGGGTGACAGCAAAAAAGCTCTAGATGAGTTTCGCAAAGCTCTGCGCATAGATTCTCACTATGCTGATGCGCACTACAATCTCGCCTTGCTTTTGCAGAAACAAGGACAGTTGCAAGAAGCGGTTGGTCACTATCAGGAAGCAATAAAGTATGACCCAAGTTCAGCAGCTGCGCACAATAATTTGGGTGTGGCCTTGATGCAAATGGGCAACAAACAGCAGGCTGAGTCTGAGTATAAAGAAGCACTGCGATTAAAAGCTGGGTTTAAAGACGCCCAACTAAATTTGGATGAATTGCAAAAGAATAAAATGTGAATTTACTTTTGGGGCTATGGCTTGCTTGAACGGAAGGGCATTTCATTCAACAATTCGGCTTGACTGGAAAGAGAGCGAGATTGATCTCGGCGGGCTAAATCGGCCTTGCCTTGCACTTTATATAAGTTAGAGCGTATTGTGTAGGCGGCTGTGAGCAAGTGCGGTGGCGGTGGATCGGCGCTGTGCTCCAAGGCAATTACGCGAGACAAGTCGGCAATACCTTCATTTATTTTGCCAAGCTGACTTAATGCTAAGCCGCGGCACGAATAGGCATCAATGAGATTAGAATTTAGTTTCAGTGCCTGCTCGCAGCATTCTAAAGCTAATTTGTATTTGCCATCGCGGCAAAGGGTCTCACCCTTTTCAAAAAGAAGTGAGGCTCGCTCTTGATTGTTTTTTGTACGTTTCAAGAGCTCTTCATATTGTTTGTTGGCAATACTATAGTCTTTTTGCTCGCGATGTAGAAAAGCTGACTCCCACAAGGTTTTATTGGCAACTTCATCGCTGCTCAAGTGAGCAGCGGTTTGCAGCTCAGCGAAGGCTTTGGGCCATTGTTGCTGTGACTGATACCAACGGCTCATGGCGATGTGACTGAGGGCAGAATTTGGTTCTAAAGAAAGAGCTTTTTTGAAATCATCTTCGGCATCCTCGCCACCTGCCATAAGTGCCTGACCCCTTTGAATATAGGGCATTGCTTTATGAGGCTTGGCCGCGATCGATTTAGTCAATTGCTCCAGCGAGCAAGGTGGTAGCCCGGCTAGTAAGTTGACAAAGTGAGACTTGGGGCTCTCGTAATAGGGCTTGGATTTGGCACCTGCCAGCGGTGCTTTCGCCTTGGCGGCAAGTGAGCTATTGATAGAGGTCACGTAGAAAAATACTAGAAGTAAGCTTTGACAAAACAGTAAAGTGTTTCTGTTCTTATTCATATTTCAGTTAAGCTCAGAAAAATTTTGCTTCAACTCATCAATTGAAACGGGATAGCTCACGGCTTTGACAGATTTAGGTCCTTTGCTGTTGGCTTCACCTTCGGCCACAATTGTTATGTAGCGTTTTAGTTGGGCTTTTTGTCTGGCGATTCTTTTGCCGAACTCTTTTAGTGGTACTGATTCAACCAATAATTCTGGATTTGTTAGGGGTAAAACTGTGCTACTGCCAGTAGTGCCTTTGTAGACAGTTGTCACCCCTCGCTTGTCGGCGGTGAATGCTGAAACTTTGACGTTAGAACAGTTTGCCATGGGCGAATCGTCAAGCTGCTTGCTGCTGACTGAATGTAGCAGCTTGCCGCTCAGATAGGCTATACGGTCGCCGTATTGGGGTTTGATCTTGGGGTGCTTAAGCAAATAGCTTTTAAGATATTCGTTGAGTTTGAGTTCAGTGTATTTGACATTTTTGGCATCGGGAAATTGATACCCTTCTCCACCTTTAAACGAATAGTCGGTCATACCAATGCGATAGGTCGACTGCGGTTCTACTTCTTGCCAGGTTTTATTTTTCTCTGCTAAGGCAAAGACTATGCGATCACCGACTTGGCGCTCTGAGTCGTAGGCAAATTTAAGGCCATGTACATCTAAAAATTTGCCGCCGGTTGCTCCCGCCACACTATGCTCAAGTGTCTTCTTCAGGCGCTCTCCGCTGACATCGGCAAACACTAAATGGTTTTCGAAGGGCAGCAGTTCTTCGACCTTTTCTAAGTTAATTGCCCCCTTTTCGATGCGCGAGCGAATGCCACCTCTATTTTCCAAAGTTATTTCAGCATTGTCTGAGAGGCCTGCTTCGTAGAAAGAATCACAGATCAAATCACCTAATGCCGAATCTGTTTTCATGGCCCGAAAGTTGTTATCAAAATCATGACTGGCAAAGCTCAGTACTGTATCTTTCAGATTTTGTAGAGGCTGCCCTTTTAGGGCTAAGTAGTCTCTGATATCTTTG